>SKTG01000190.1 GCA_007118045.1 Nitriliruptoraceae bacterium | reverse complement strand
TTGTCCGCCTGCCCCGTCGCACCGCCGGCGTCGTCATCGTCAGCCGCACCGGGCGCCCGCCGTCCGCCGGCGCCGCGCCGCTCGGGCGCGTGCTCCGCGTGGGGATCGTCCTCGGGCACGAAGCGTTCGGGCTCCTGCTCGTCGTACAGCTCCTCGGCCTCCTCCCGGAGACCCAGGTAGACCAGGGTGCGGTTCCAGATCCCGCTCATCTACGCGTCCTTTCTCCACGGCCCGCGACCACGGGGGCCGAAGAGCGCGGTGCCGAGGCGGACCATGGTGGCGCCCTCGGCCACGGCGGCTTCGAGGTCGGCCGACATCCCCATCGAGAGGTGGACGACCTCCGGGAAACGCTCGCGCAGCTGATCTCGCTGCTCGCGGAGCGTCGCGAAGTGCGGCCGTCCGACCACGTTCGCGTCCGCCCCATCCGGGGGCATCGGCGGGATGGTCATCAGACCCTCGACGGCGAGGTTGGGCAGGCCGCGAGCGTAGGCGACCAGCTCGGCCGTCTCGTCGACATCGCACCCGCTCTTGGCGGGATCGTCGCCGACGTTGACCTGGACCAGCACGCGCTGCACCACGCCCTCTCGCTCGGCGCGCCGTGACAGCGCCTCGGCGAGGGACCCACGGTCCAACGAGTGCACGAGCACGTGCCGCCCCACGACGTCGCGGACCTTGTTGCGTTGGAGGGGACCGACGAGGTGCCATCGCGCCCCCTCGACCAGCGGGCGCTTGGCCAAGAGCTCCTGCACCCGGTTCTCGCCGAGGTCCGTGACCCCGGCGTCGACGGCGCGTTGCGCCAGCTCGGGTGGGTGTGTCTTGGTGATGCCGATGAGGACGATGTCGGACGGGGATCGGCCGGCCAGGCGAGCCGCGTCCGCGATGCGCCGGCGCACCGCGGCGACGGCGGGGGCGAGGTCGTCGGCGAGGTCGTCCGCGGGACGTGGGATCATGCCGTCGCCCGACGTACGATCAGCCCGAACTGCCGACCCGCGTCCGGGTCCCCGCGGTGGCTGAACCACCGTCGCTCGGGGTCGCACCGCGTGCAGCCGTCGATGCGGACCACCGACCCCACGGCCGCCCGCGCGAGCTGGGCGGCGACGGCCGCCGGCAGGTCGAGGCTCGGCGTCCCCCACGAGGTCGTGGACACGACCGCGTCAGCGGCCTCGCCGGCCACGGCATCGGGGGCCGACGCCACGGCCCCCTCCGCGACCGCGTGCCGGCCGGCCGTCGCGCGCAGGCTGGTGACCACCTCGTCCCGCAGCTCCTCGGGGACCTCGTAGCAACAGCCACCGATCGCCGGACCGATCACGGCGGTCAGCGCGGCCGGCCGCTCCCCGAGCTCGGTCATCGCGTGCACCGCGGCACCGACCACCTCGGCGACGACGCCAAGCCGCCCGGCGTGCGCCGCCCCCACGCTCGCCTCACCGGCCAGGAGCACGGGCACGCAGTCGGCGACCTGCACCGCCAACGGTCGGTCGGGTTCGGAGGTCACGACGGCGTCCACACCGCGCAGCTCCGCGCCCACCGGGGTCGAGCCGTCCACGGTCGCGACGTCGCCACCATGGACCTGCTGCATGAGGTGCCAGCGCTCGACCTGCGTCTCCGTCGCCCGGCCAACGTGCGCACGGGCCGCCGCCAGGTCGCCGGGGCGGTGGGGACGCCGGTGCGAGAGGTTGCCTGCCTGGCCCACGGACCGGTTCGTCGCCGTCCGGTCGCGCCCCGTGAACCAGGCCGCAGCACGGCCTGGCAACGGGACGGCTTCAACGAGCACCGAGCACCTCGAACGGTCGTCAGCGCAGGAAGGTCGGGACGTCGAGATCGTCGTCCTCGTCCCTCGCATCCGCGCGTGGCTCACCGACCGGCCGCGGCCTGAAGACGTCCTCCGGCTCGTCGTCGTCCTCCGCGTCCGCGCGGAGCGGTGTCGCCGCCGGGCCGGGCCCGGCGGCGATGCCCTCGGGCTCGGAGCTGCGCAGGAAGGCGCCGCTCTGCTCGACGGCATCGGCGAACTTGTCGAACCCGGCCGCGATCACCGTGACCTTCACCTCGTCACCCAGCGAGTCGTCGATGACGGCGCCGAAGATGATGTTCGCGTCCTGGTGCGCGGCCTCCGTGATGATGTCGGCGGCCTCGTTGACCTCGAACAGACCGAGGTCGCTGCCACCCGCCAGCATGAGCAGCACGCCGCGCGCTCCGTCGATCGAGGCTTCGAGCAACGGCGAGGCGATCGCGAGCTTCGCGGCCTCCAGGGCGCGGGAGTCGCCGCGGGCCTTACCGATGCCCATCAGCGCGCTGCCGGCGTCGTTCATCACGGTACGCACGTCGGCGAAGTCGAGGTTGATCAGCCCAGGGGTCGTGATCAGATCGGTGATGCCCTGCACCCCCTGCAGCAGCACGTCGTCGGCCAGCTGGAACGCCTGGACCACCGAGGTGTCCACCTCGGAGATCTGCAGGAGGCGGTCGTTCGGGATCACGATGAGCGTGTCGACCTCCTCCTTCAGGGAGCTGATCCCGTCCTCGGCCTGGGTCGAGCGCTTGCGCCCCTCGAACGTGAAGGGCCGGGTCACGACCCCGATCGTGAGCGCTCCGAGCTCCTTGGCGACCTGCGCCACGATCGGCGCCGCCCCGGTCCCCGTGCCACCGCCTTCACCGGCGGTGACGAAGACCATGTCGGCGCCCTTGAGCACCTCGGTGATCTCGTCACGGTGCTCCTCGGCCGCCTGCTTGCCGACCTCCGGGTCAGCGCCCGCGCCGAGACCCCGGGTGAGGTCACGCCCCACGTCGAGCTTGACGTCGGCGTCCGACATCAGCAGCGCCTGCGCGTCGGTGTTGATGGCGACGAACTCGACGCCGCGCAGACCGGCGTCGATCATGCGGTTGACGGCGTTCACCCCGCCGCCGCCGATGCCGACGACCTTGATCACGGCCAGGTAGTTGGACGGTGCTGCCGACACGGGTCCCTCCTCGTCTCGTCGGGGTTGCTCTGGTCGTGCGCGGAACGAACGCGAGGCTCGGACCGTCACCGGCCGGGGGTGCCGTCACCGGGCGGGTCGCACCGGGCTCGGAACCGCCGCTCGCTTCCGGCGGGCACCTCACCGCTGTACCGCTCTTGCCCGGTTGTTCCCGGCCTTTCCCGGCTGTTCCCGGCGCTCCCGCCGCGGCGGGCTCGGACGCTGGCGATCAGCTCTCGCGGGGTCGTTCGCTCGTGGGTCGTTCCATCACAGACGGGCCGTCGCGGCGGCCTCCTGGACGGCGGGCCATCGCGATCGGCACGGACGGACGAGGAAGTCCCTCGACCTCATGTAGAGGTTCATAGTTACGTCAACCTCCACGTGACGGTAGCCCTTCGGGCACCGCAGGGTCAAGCGTGGACCGCGTGCCGGCGATCGGCGGCGACCACGATCGCCCGTGGTGGGCCGGCCGCGCCCGTGGCCGACGGCCCCGCCGAACCGCCGGGCGTTCGCTGCCGCTCGCCTCCAGCACCGCTCCGCGGCCGGCGCACGACCGCCCGTGTCCTGCGCACCGCTGCCGTCCCCGTTCACGGCTGCTCGTCCGCCCCGACCACCACCGGTGTGGCCGGGGCCCGGACGTCGACGGTCCGTACGGGCGCGTCACCGATGTCGGCGAGGACGGCGCCGAGCGCGCGCACCTTCTCGTCGACGCGGTCCGCGCGGCCGAAGCGCACGTCGATGCCGCTGGTCAGCTCGAGACGCAGCTCGTCTGGTCCCTCGGCGACGTAGCGGTCGACCTGGGCCCGCAACGGGCCTGACAGCGAGCGCCACGCCTCGTGCGCGTTCGCGAGCGCCGGGTGGTCGTCCACCGTGTCACCGACCTCGGGCGGCGGGCCGCTCGCCGCTATCGCGGTCAGCCCGTCCGGCGCGCCCTCGAACAGCACCACGCCCTCCCGGTCGACGGCCAACCGGACGCCGTCGGCCGTGACCGCGACCGCCGGCTGTCGCTCCTCCACCGTGATCGCGACCGTGAGGGGATCGAGGCGTCGCGCCTGCGCCTGTTGGACCAACGGGAGCGCCGTCACGCGGTCCGCCGCGTCGTCGAGGCCCAGCCGCAGCGTCGAGGTGCCGAGCTCGAGGTCCGCCGCGGTCTCGACCTCGGCCGGGTCCAGTCGTTGCGTGCCGTGGACCTCGACCTCCTCGAGACCGACCAGCGCCGAACGTTCGATCGCGACGAACCCCGCCACGAGGGCCGCTAGACCGAGCACCACCAGGGTGCGTCGCAACCGCCGACGGCGGCGTTGCTGGCGGACCTCCGCCCGCCGTTCGGCGATGCGCTGGTCGATCACCACGCGCGGTCTCGTCCGTGTCGCGCTCATGCCGAGCCCTCCCCCGCCGGGCCCGTGCCCGTCGCGTGCGCCTCGCCGCCGGCCGCCGGAGCATCCACCTCACAGGCGGCGTCGGCCTGGCCACCAGCGCCCTCGGGCGCCACAGCGACCAGGCCGACACGGGCGACCTCGGTGACGAGCGTGACACCGGCCGACTCGGCCACGCGCGCCCGGACCTGCTCGATCAGCGCCTCGACGTCCTCCGCTCGGGCTCCCGGCCGCGTGACGATGAAGTTGGCGTGCCGGTCCGAGACCTGGGCGCCGCCGACCCGGAGCCCCTTGGCGCCGGCCGCCTCGATCAGGCGTCCAGCCGAATCGCCGGGGGGGTTGGTGAACACCGAGCCGCAGTTGGGCTCGTTGAGCGGCTGGTGGGTCCGACGCCAGGTGCGGATGCGATCGATGTCCGCACGGATGCTGGCCGGGTCACCGGGCAGCAGCCGCAGCGCCGCACCGACGACGACGGCGTCGTCCGGCAGCTCGCTGTGGCGGTAGCTGAGCCCGAGGGCCTGCACAGGCCAGGTCTCGCGCGTGCCAGACCGCAGGCGCACCACCTCGACCTCGACCAGGTGGTCGGCCATCTCGCCGCCGTGGGCGCCGGCGTTCATCCGGACCGCCCCACCGAGCGTGCCGGGGACGGCACAGGCCCAGGCGAAGCCCTGGTAGCCCGCGTCGGCCACCTTCACGGCCATCACCGGCAGCGGCTCGGCCGCACCGGCGCGGACCTCGCTGCCGTCGAACTCCAGCCCGCGGTAGCCCCGCCCGAGCTGCACGACGACCCCCGGGACCCCACCGTCGCCAACGAGCAGGTTCGAGCCCCGTCCCACGACGGCGAACGGCACCTGCCAGGTGGCGCACGCCCGTCCCACCGCGGCCAGATCCTCGTCGACCTCCGCGGTGACCAGCACCCGGGCCGGGCCGCCGACACGCAACGTGGTCAGACCGGCGATCGACGCGTTGCCCACCACCTGGCCGCGGCAGGCCCCCTGCAGCTCGGTGACCAGCGGGTCGACCTCGACGGAGGTGGTGGTGGCGGTACCGCTCGTCGGTTCGGTCGTCGGTGGCGTCATCGGCTCCCCCGCAGGCGGGCCAGCAGGCGCGGACCGACCTGGGTGACGTCCCCGGCGCCGGTCGTGAGCACGAGATCGCCGGCGGTCACCCGGTCGACGAGCGCGTCGACCACCTCGCCGAGGTGCGGGTGGTAGACGACGGAGGCACCAGCGGCGGCCGCCGCGTCCGCGACCTCGCGGCCGCTCACCCCCGGGACGGGGGCCTCGCCGGCCCCGTAGACGTCCGTGACCACCACGAGGTCGGCCGCCGACGCCGCCCGGCCGAGCTCGGCGCCGAACACCGCCGTGCGCGAGTAGCGGTGCGGTTGTACGACCAGCACGATCCGGCCGGATCGGCTCGCCCGAGCGGCCGCGAGGGTGGCGCGCAGCTCGGTGGGATGATGCGCGTAGTCGTCGACGACCTCGACGCCGGCGGCCTCACCGAGGGGCTGGAAACGCCGGGCGGCCCCGGTGAAGCGGCGCAGCCCGTCGGCCGCGGCCGCGACGTCCTCGCCCAGCACGTGGCAGACCGCCAGCGCGGCGGTCGCGTTGAGCAGGTTGTGCGGCCCGGGCACGGCCAGCCGCAGCTGCGCCACCGGTCGGCCATCGATGCGGACCTCGTGGCCACCGTCCTCGGCCGTCGGCAGCACACGCACGTCCGCCATCGGTCCGGTGCCGTAGCGCACGACCGGCGCGTCGATCTGGCCGGCCAGCTCCGCGGTCGGTGGGTCGTCCACGCACATCACCGCGGGCGCACCCGGCGCGCGCCGCTCGAGGAAGCTGACGAATGCCTGGCGCACGGCCTGCGCGTCGTCGAACTCCTCCGGGTGGTCGTGCTCCACGTTGGTCACCACGGCCACGTCGGGGCGGTAGACCAGGAACGAGCGGTCGGACTCGTCGGCCTCGGCGATGAAGCGGCCGTCGGTCCCCGCATGGGCGTTCGTGCCGCTCTCGTTGAGCGAACCGCCGATCGCGAAGCTCGGATCGCCACCCGCGGCCTGCAGCGCCACGACCGTCATCGAGGTGGTGCTGGTCTTGCCGTGGGTACCGGCGATCAGGACGGCGTGATCGTCGACCATCAGCTGGGCGAGCATCTCCGCTCGACGCAGCAGGCGACGCCCCTGCTCGCGAGCGGCGAGCACCTCCGGGTTGTCCGCGGGCACGGCCGTGGACGTCACGACGAGCCGAGCGTCACCGAGGTGCTCGGGCGCGTGACCGACCTCCATGCGAGCGCCGAGCACGCGCAGCTCCTCGAGCGCGCGACCGTCGCGCAGATCCGAGCCCGAGACCTGGTGGCCCCGCTGCAGCAGGATCCTGGCGATACCGGACATGCCGGCGCCGCCCGCGCCGATCAGGTGGACGGACGTGGTGGGCTCGAGGGAGGGGATCATCGGTGTCGCCCCCTCCCACGCTCCGAGCGAGCGGTCGGCGCGAGCACGGCCGTGGTCGCGGACCCGGCCGTGGCCGGGGTCGCGCGGGGCGCCGGCGACGGGGTCGGGGCCGGGGCCGGGGTCGGGTCGGTCATGACTGCCTCCCTCCGTCGATCAGTTCGAGCACGAGCCCCGCGAGGAGCTCGGCGGCGTCGGGACGCCCGAACGCCCGTGCCGACCGGGCCATGGCCTCGTAGCGCTGCGCGTCCTCGAGCAGCGGTCGCACGGCCGCGAACAGCGAGGCGCCGTCGAGGTCCGCGTCCGCGACGACGGTCGCGCCGCCGGCCCGCTCGAGCGCTCGCCCGTTCTCGGTCTGATGGTCGGCGGTCGCGTGGGGGTAGGGCACCAGCACCGAGGGGATGCCGAGCACGGTCAGCTCCGCGATCGAGGTGGCACCCGCGCGGCAGACCACCACGTCGGCGGCCGCGTAGGCGCTGGCCATGTCCCGGATGAAGTCGACGAGCTGTACGGGCGGACCGTCGGGATGCTCGGCGCGGGCCCGGTCCCAGGCCTCCGCGGCCGATCCGTGGCCCTGGTCGCCCGCGGCGTGCAGGATCTGGACCGGCACCTGGCCCCAGCGTCCGTGCGCATCGGCCACGGCCTGGTTGATGCTGCGAGCCCCCTGGCTGCCACCGAAGACCAGCAGGGTGGGCAGATCGGGGTCCAGCCCGAACGCCGCGCGCGCCGCCGGCCGGGCCGCCGCGCGATCGAGGGCCAGCACGTCCGCCCGCACCGGGTTGCCGGTCACCACGCAGCGCTCGAGGTCCTTGAAGCGGGTCGCGGAGCCGGGGAACGTCACGGCGATGCGGTCCGCCCACCGGGCCGAGACGCGGTTGGCCAACCCGGGCACGCTGTTCTGCTCGTGCACGATGAGCGGCAGGGAGGACCTGGCCGCCGCCCGGTTGAGCGGGAACGACACGTACCCACCGAAGGTGATCACCCCGGCCGCGGCCTCCTCCTCGGCGATCTCCCGACACCGTCGGACCGCGCCCCGGAGCACGCCCGGCACCTTCAGCAGCGCGGGCGTCGGCCGACGCGGCACGGATGCCGCCTCGATGTGGTGCAGGCGGAAGCCCGCCTCGGGCACGAGGCGGGCCTCGAGCCGATCCGCGACACCGACGAACACGGGCTCGACATCGGCGTCGCTGCCGCGCAACGCCTCACCGACGGCCAGCGCCGGGAACACGTGGCCGGCGGTACCACCGCCGCCGATCAACACGGTCCGGGTCACGGGCGGCCTCCACGTGTGGCGCTGCTGGCACGCGGCTCCTCGGCGGAGCGACGCGAGATGGCCACCATGATGCCGAGCGCCACCAGGGTGGAGACCAACGAGGACCCACCGACGGACACCAGCGGCAGGGTCACACCGGTGATCGGCAGCAACCCGGTCACCGTGCCGATGTTGACCAGGGCCTGCCCGACCAGCCAGACCGTGATCGCCAGCGCGACCGTCCTGCCGAACCCGTCCACCGCCGCGTAGGCGGTCTTGAGACCCAGGAACAGCAGCGCCGCGAACAGCAGCACGACGCCGACCGAGCCGACGAACCCGAGCTCCTCGCCGATGACCGCGAAGATGAAGTCGGTCTCCGGGTTCGGGATGAAGTGCCACTTGCCACGGGAGGACCCGAGGCCGAGCCCGAACCAGCCGCCCGAGCCCAGGGCGTACAGCGACTGCAGCAGCTGGAAGCCCTCCTCGAGCGGGTACTCCTCGGGCCAGAGCCAGCCCCGGATGCGCGCGACCCGGTAGGGCGCGACGACGGCCAACGCTCCGATCGTCAGCAGGCCGGCCACGGCGGTGACGGCGACGAAGCGACCGGGCAGCCCCTCGACCCAGAGCACCGCCCCGACGATGACGCCGAACAGGATGGTGGTACCGAGGTCCGGCTGCAGCAGCGTGAGCGTGCCCAGCAGCAGCAGCAACGGCCCCGCCGGTACGAGCAGGTGGTCGAGGCTGTGCGCCCTGCCGTCCTTCGGGCGCTTGCGCTCCATCACGTCCGCGAGCCACAGCAGGGCGCCGAGCTTGGCGATCTCGCTCGGCTGGATCGAGAGGGGTCCCACGCTCAACCAGCGTGTCGAGCCGTACCTGGTCTCGCCGATCCCGGGGACGAGCACGAGCGCCAGGCCGGCGATCGACAGCAGCAGCAACGGCCAGGCGATCCGCCGCCAGATGCGGTGGTCGAGCGACGCGGCCACCCAGAACGCGGGCACGCCGAGGGACGCCCAGGCGAGCTGTCGGCGCAGGATCGCGAACGCGTCACCCTCCTCCGCGGCCGGGACGAAGGAGGCGGAGAAGCTCATCACCAGTCCGAGCACGACGAGCAACGCGGTGACGACCACGAGCGCGCTCGCGTCGTTCGTCCACGGACCGGGCTCCCAGCGCGAGCGCAGCTGCGCGAGCGCGCCCTGCCGCTTCGGGGTCTGCTGCGTCGTCACGTTGCACGCTCCCGGCGGGGATGGACGGCGACGGGTCGACACCCGTCGGTCAGGCACTCGCCCGCCACGCCGGACCGGGGGTCGGGGGCGACGGGACGACGGCCCGGGGTGACCGGGCTGACGGGGTGGCGGTCGGGTCGTGACATCAGATCAACGGTCCGACGCGGTTGACCCATTCGGCGTAGAACAGGCCCATGCCGAGCGCGATACCCAGACCCGCCAGGATCCAGAACCGCACGATGATCGTGGTCTCCTGCCAGCCCAGCAGCTCGAAGTGGTGATGTACCGGCGCCATGCGGAAGAGCCGTTTCCCGGTGGTGCGGAACACCAGGACCTGCAGCATCACCGAGATCGTCTCCGCGACGAACAGGCCGCCGAGCAGGACCAGCAGGACCTGCGTGTTGGTGGCCACCGCGACGGCGGCGAGCAACCCGCCGAGGGCGAGCGAGCCCGTGTCGCCCATGAAGATCGACGCAGGCGGTGCGTTGTGCCACAGGAACCCGGCGCAGGCCGCCGTCACCGCCGCGGCGATGATGGTCACGTCGAGCGCCTGGTTGGGTTCCAGGCCGTAGTCCATCGGGTTGCGGAACTGCCAGAAGGCGATGAGCGTGTAGGCCCCGAAGACGATCGCGCTGGACCCCGCGGCGAGGCCGTCGAGACCGTCGGTGAGGTTGACCGCGTTCGAGGCTCCGACCAGCAGCAGGAAGATCCAGACGAAGAACGCCCAGGCGGGGAGCTCGATCGCGATCTCGCCGACCACGGAGATGCTGCGACCCATGCCGGCGTAGGTCGGCCCGATCCAGGCGAACAGGCCGGCGATCACGGCCTGACCGAGGAACTTCGTGGTCTTGTTCAACCCGAGGTTGCGCCGTTGGCGCAGCTTGATGAGATCGTCCGCGAACCCGACGATCGCCATACCGACGAACGTGCCGAGCACCAACAGACCCATCACGGTGACGCTCGCGGACTGCAGGTGGGCCACCACGTAAGCGACCACCGCGGCGAGCACGATGGCGGTGCCCCCCATCGTGGGCGTGCCGGCCTTGGATTGGTGGCTCTGGGGGCCCTCCTCGCGGATGGGTTGGCCGAAGCCGTGCTCGCGGAAGTAGGTCACGATCAGCGGTGTCCCGAGCAGCGCGGCGATCAGCGCGACCGCTCCCCCGATGAGCACGGCGATCACGAGGCCACCCCCGCCCCGCCGCCGGAGCCACCCTCGGTCCCGCCGGTCAACGTCTCGGCAAGGTCACGGGCGACGCGCTCGAGCCCCGCCACCCGCGAGGCCTTGACCAGCACCACGTCACCGGGCACGAGCAGGTCGCGCAGCGCGGCGGTGGCGGCGCCGGCATCGGCCACCCGGGTCACCTCGGGGCCGTCGCCGGTCGCCGCGCCCTCGCTCGCGACCCCCTCGGCGTAGGCCGCGGCGACGTCGCCGACCGCGACCAGGTGGTCGACGCC
>SKTG01000037.1 GCA_007118045.1 Nitriliruptoraceae bacterium | reverse complement strand
GTCGCCCGCGCGGCGGGTCACAGCTGGAGGATGCCGCCCTGCTGGACCGCCAGCGCCGTGGCGACCAGCAACACGATGACGCCGAGCGCGACGGCGACGACGAAGCCGGGCCGGGTCGGCCGGTCCGGCTCGTCGTTCGGGCGCTGTTCGGTGCGCACGCCGAGGTCGCCGTCGGCGAGCATGGCGGTGCTGAGCGTGTGGTCCTCCGCCAGCAGGTCGCGGGCCAGCGCGGCGTCCTCCGCCGTCACGGACAGCCGGACACCTCCGGTCATGCGCTGCAGCTCGGGATGCATCCCGCCCGCGTCATCGACGAGCAGGTGCGCCCGCAGGCCCTCGCTACGCAGCAACGAGACTGCCAGCTCCCCGGCCATGCGGGAGTCGAACACGGCGATGACCTCAGCCTGGCTCATGCGGATCCTCTCGCGCCGCGATCGCGTCCCCGCCCCGGGCGGATCGGGTGCACCCGGGCCCGCCGTGCGGACAGGGTACGTCGCGAGGAGCGATCGCGGGGTCCGGGCCACCGATGGGCGGCGAGCACGCCTACCGGACCCGCACGCAGCTCGGGCGCGCCACCCCGGAGAGGGCGCGCCGGAGCGTCCCGTGGGTGGATGGTGGGGCCCCGGCGATGCGTCGTGTTCGTGGAGGTGTGCCGACCCGGTCCGACCGGGCCGATCCGCATCCGACCGGGGCCCCGGCGGCCTCCGAGCGCTCGACGTCCCGCGAGAACGCGGGGCGAGGCGTGGTCGTGACCCGGGGGCGGCCGTGCACCGGTCGCGGCGCCCGCCGGACGGCGGGCAGCGAGATCGCGTCCCCGAGAGCCGTCGGGACTGCGACGGACCCCGAGGTCCCGGTGCCCGGCCGACGCTACGTGGGAGCGTGGGGTCGGTCGAGCAGTGGTGCGCGGGGTGGGGTCCGGTGGCCGCGGGGTGGACGGCCCACGGCAGGTCGGCCGTCCCCGGCCGGGTGCGCCCACGAGATGCACCGGGGGTGTCCGCGACGGCGCCGGCCGGTCGTCGGTCGATGGGGTTGCCGAGTGAGGGTCGGGCCCCGTACCATTTGTTCAACACATCGGTTGCGGAAAGCCGCACCGGCCCCGACCGCCCGCTGGAGCGTCACCGCCGCTGTTCGGGAGGCCTCGTAGCCCCCCCGGACCGACCGACCGGCGGACGGACCGGCGAACCGACCACGATCCGACCCTGCCCGCCCTGCCTCGTTCCCGAGCATCCTACGCCGACGGAGGCGCACCGTGAGCACGCCCGTCACCTCGATCAGCGACGCCGCGCCGGCGTCGCCGTCGTTGGTGTCGCTGCTCGGGGAGGGACGCGCGCACATCGTCGAGCACCTGCGACGGCACGGCGACGCCTCGGTCGCCGAGCTGGCAGGCGAGCTGGCGATCTCCGAGGTCGCGACCCGCCGACACCTCGCCGTGCTCAGCGACGGCGGCCTGGTGGCGGCCCGGACGGTGCCCCAGGGGCGCGGCCGTCCCCCGGCCCGCTACCACCTCACGGACACCGCCGCGGCGCTGTTCCCGCACCGCTACGACCGGTTCGCCAGCGAGGTCCTCGACTTCCTCGCGGACACGCGGGGGCGCGACGGCCTGCGGGAGTTCCTCCGCTGGCGGCTCGAACGACAGGTCGCCGGCCTGCGCGAGGCCGTCACGGCCGAGGACCTGCAGGACCGGCTCGAGCAGCTCGCCACCGCGTTGTCGGCGGCCGGCTTCGAGGCGTCCGTGCAGCAGGACGGGCCCGGCTTCACCCTGACCCAGGAGCACTGCGCCATCTACGACGTCGCCAAGGAGCACCCGGAGGTCTGCGCCTACGAGGCGGCGACCTTCTCGAAGGTGCTCGGCCGCGACGTCGCGCTCTCGCGTCGCGAGACGTTGGCCACCGGCGCGAGCGCCTGCGTGTGTCGGATCGGGCCCCTCGAACCGAGCGCCGACCCGACCACGAGCACCGATCACGACCCCACGACCCCGAGCCAGTCCGAGGACGGAAGCCCGACGGTGACGAACCGATCGGACGCCCTGCCCGAGACGTCGACGTCGCGACAGCGACCAGGAGACGACCAGTGAGCCAGACCGAGATCGACCTGCCGGTCACCGAGCCGACCGATGCCCGCCGCAACCAGGAGAAGGTCGCGCAGGACCTCGCCGAGTACAAGTTCGGGTGGTCCGACAGCGACGCGGGCTACTCGTTCACCTCGGAGCGGGGTCTGACCCGCGAGGCCGTCGCCGCGATCAGCGAGCGCAAGAACGAGCCCGCGTGGATGCGGGACCTGCGCCTGCGTGCCTACGAGGCCTACATGCGCCGCCCCGTCCCGACCTGGGGCGCCGACCTGTCCGGGATCGACTTCGACAACATCTACTACTACGTCGAGGCGTCCGAGCAGCAGGCCAACACGTGGGACGAACTGCCGCCGGAGATCCTCGAGACCTACGAGAAGCTCGGCATCCCGCAGGCGGAGCGTGAGCGTCTCGTCGCCGGCGTCGCCGCCCAGTACGAGTCCACCGTGCTCTACCACAAGGTGCGCGAGGACCTCGAGGCCGAGGGTGTGATCTTCCTCGACACCGACGCGGCGCTGCAGGAGCACGAGGACCTCTTCCGTGAGCACTTCGCGACGATCATCCCGCCGAACGACAACAAGTTCGCGGCGCTGAACACGGCGGTGTGGTCCGGCGGATCGTTCATCTGGATCCCGGAGGGGGTCGAGGTCGACATCCCGCTGCAGGCCTACTTCCGCATCAACAAGCAGAACATGGGCCAGTTCGAGCGGACCCTGATCATCGCCGAGCCGGGCAGCTACGTGCACTACGTCGAGG
>SKTG01000241.1 GCA_007118045.1 Nitriliruptoraceae bacterium | reverse complement strand
TGAGCAGCTGGCCCGGACGGCGGATCAGGGTCTCCAGCAAGCGCCACTGGGTGGGGGTGAGCCGGACCGGTTCGCCGCGTACGTGGAGACGCCGCTCGGACACGTCGACCGTCAGTTCCTCGCAGACGATCGGCGACGTGGCGCCGGCCGGGCTCGCCCGGCCCGGAGCGGTGGCGACATCGGGTCGTCGCAACGCCGCGCCCACCCGCGCCCGCAGCTCCTCCATGGAGAAGGGCTTCGCCACGACGTCGTCGGCGCCGGCGTCGAGCGCCGCCACGCGGGCCGTGACCGTGGCCGCCCCGGAGAGCAGCAGGATCGGGACGGCGCTCCAGGTCCGCAGGCGCTCGACGACCTCGATGCCGTCGAGGTCGGGCAGGAGCAGGTCGAGCAGGACGACGTCCGGCCGTTGCGCGGCCGCGGCGGTCAGCCCCTCCTCGGCGTTGCGGCACGGGACCACCTCGTGCCCGGCCCTCGCCAGGCCCCGGGCGAGCGCGGCGAGGACCTGCGGCTCGTCGTCGACCGCGAGCACCCTCGCCACCGCCCTGCTCCTGCCACCCGCTCGAGCACCGCCATCCGTGGCCGGGGAGCCTAGGCGTCGTCGTCGGGCCCACAGGGAGGTCGCGGGCACGTGGCGACCCGCGGGCGTGAACAACGCGTGAAGACGCGTGACGGCCGTGAAGGACCCGTGAAGGCACCTCAGGGGCGGTCCACGCGGCGTCGATGTGGCCGGTACGCGCAGCGGCCGCGCGCGATCTCACGGGGCACGGCGCGGGGGCGCCGGGACACAGGAGCAGAACGCGATGAGCACGATCAGGCAGCCGGGCGCGGGGGCGACCGACGGGGCCACGACGCTGGCGGAGCAGCACCTCGGGCTGGTCGACGAGGTGGTGACACGGGTGGCCACCGGCTTCCCGGGGCACGTCGAGCGCGACGAGCTCCGGGGCGCGGCTGCCGCCGGGCTCGTGGAAGCCGTACACCGCTTCGACGCTACGAGGGGGGTCCCCTTCGCGCGGTACGCCGAGCACCGCATCCGTGGGGCGGTGCTGGACTCGACCCGGGCCCGCGACTGGGCCAGCCGCCGGCTGCGCCGCGACCTGCGTGCGATCGAGACGGTGACGGCCAGGCTCGAGGAGCGTCTCGGCCACCGTCCCGACGACGAGGAGGTCGCTCGCGAGCTCGGCATGGAGCCGAGGCTGCTCCACCAGCGGCGGGCGGCCGCCGCGGCCTCGACGTTGCTCGCGCTGGACCGGTCGGCCGTGAACGGGACCGATGACGGTGGGCCCCTGTCCGAGCGGGTCCGGGAGCAGGACGCGACCTGGCTGCCGGAAGCCGCGCTCGAGCGTGCGGAGCTCCTCGAGGCGCTGCGCACCGCGTTCCAGCACCTCCCGGACCCGCTCAAGCGGGTCCTCCGCGAACACCACTTCGAAGGTCGGCGTCTCCGCGACATCGCCGGGGATCTCGGGGTCACCGAGGCTCGAGCGTCCCAGCTGCGTCACGAGGCGTTCCATGCGCTCCAGGCCTACTTCGGGACCGCGTTCGAGGGGGTCCCGATGGTCCCCGACGACGCGCCCGGCAAGGGCCGCCGGACCGCGTACGTGGAGCAGGTCGCGACCGCCAGCACCTACCGGGGCCGGTCGCAGCGCCACCGGTCGTCGAGGCACGCGCCCCCGCGCGCGAGCACGGTCGGGACCTCCCGTCCGAGGTGATCACCGGTCCGCCCACGAGGACGGGCTGCGACCGGGACCGAGCCGCCCCGCGCGGAAGGGCCGCCCTACCCTGCCGTGCGCGACCACGGAGGAGGACCGTATGGCCAGCGTGTTCACCCGCATCATCGACGGCGAGCTCCCGGCCCGCTTCGTGTGGCGAGACCCCGAGGTGGTCGCCTTCCTGTCGATCAACCCGATCAGCCGCGGGCACACCCTCGTGGTCCCCCGTGCGGAGGTCGACCACTGGGTCGACCTGGAGGAGGCGCTGTGGCGGCGCTGCAACGAGGTCGCGTTGCGGATCGGACGGGCGATCCAGCGCGCGTTCGACCCACCACGGGTGGGACAGATGATCGCGGGCTTCGAGGTCCCACACACCCACGTCCACGTGCTGCAGATCCACGACCTCGGCGACCTGGACTTCTCGAAGGCCGCGAGCGACCCTGATCCGGCCTGGATGGACGACGCCGCCGAGCGCGTACGACAGGCCCTGCACGAGCTCGGTCACGCCGAGGAGGCCGGTGACCCGTTCACGGGCGAGCAGCGCTGAACCCCCACCTCCGATCGGGGGCCACCATCGGTGACGGCCATGGGTGACGGCAGCGACCCGGCCTCGTCACCGGGGCGGGGCGCGCCGCGACCCGGAGCGCAGGACCCACCGGCTCCCTCGCAGCCGGGCTCGGCCGCGGCGCCGCCGACGCTGGAACCCACCGCCGGCCGCGAGCGCGAACCGATCCTCGACCTGCTGCGGGGCTTCGCCCTGCTCGGCATCCTGCTGATCAACGTCGAGCTGATGCGCGGCCCCGGCCTCTACCGGCTGTTCCTCGGCGAGGCCGCCGAACCCGGGACGACGCTCGACCGCGTCGTCATCTTCGCCAGCGGCTGGCTGGCGGGTGGCAAGTTCGTCTCGAGCTTCGCCCTGCTGTTCGGCGTCGGTGCCGCGTTCCTCGTCGCGCGCGCGGAGCGACTCGGGCACCCACCCGGTGCGTTGCTGGCGCGCCGCTACGCCCTGCTGGCGGTGTTCGGGCTGGCTCACATGGTGCTGTTGTTCCCCGGCGACATCCTGTTCGTCTACGCGGTCGCCGGGTTCCTGCTGCTGCCGTTCGTCGCGCGGCCGCCACGGCTCGCCGCACGGTGGGCCGCCGGGATCCTCGCGGCGCTCGGCGGCGCCAGCGCCCTGTTCGGCGTGGTCACCCTGATGACCGGGAGCGAGCCGGAGGCCCAAGGGGCGGTTACGGGCTCGGGGCTGTTCGGCGACCGACGTGACGCGGCGCTAGCCGCCTACACGGACGGGACGTTGTCCGACGTGTTCGCCGCCCAGGCGTTCGAGGCCCTCGTGGTGCAGGCCGGCCAGCTGATGTTCGTCCCCTGGGTGCTGGCGATGTTCCTCGTGGGCTGGGCGATCGCCCGGGCCGGTGTCGTGACGGACCTGGCCGGTCACCGGGCCCGGTTGCGGCGGGCGACGGTGATCGGCCTCGGTCTCGGCCTCCCGCTCAACCTGCCGGCGGGCCTCGCCGGCCCGGCCGGTACCGACGCCACGACCGGCAGCGAGCTCCAGGTGGCCGTCGCCGGCTCCTTCGAGACGTTCGTCCAGTTCGTCGGCGCGCCGGTGCTCGCGATCGGCTACCTCGCGGGGATCGTCCTCCTCGCGCTGCGGGTCGGGACCTGGTGGCCACTGGCCGCCGTCGGCCGCATGGCTCTGACCGCGTACCTGCTGCAGAGCGTCGTCGCGCAGGTGGTGTTCGTCGGCTTCGACCGCTACGGGCAGGTCTCTCCGAGCGAGGCCCTCATCTTCGTCGGTGCCACGTGGGCGCTGCTGCTGATCGTCTGTCCATTGTGGCTCTCGCGCTTCCGGTTCGGGCCGGTGGAGTGGCTGTGGCGCGCATGGACCTACCGCCAACGACCCCCGCTCCGCCACTGACCCGGCAGTAGGCTGCTCCACGACGAACGGGGCATGCGTGACCGAGCGGCAGCAGGTCCGGGTCGCGGGTCGCACGCTCGCGGTCAGCAACCTCGACCGGGTGCTCTACCCGGCGTCAGGCACCACCAAGGCGGAGGTGCTGCGTTACTACCTCGAGGTCGCAGAGGTGTTGCTCCCCCACCTCGCCGGCCGTCCCGTCACGTTCCGCCGCTTCCCGGACGGTGTCGACGCCGAGGGGTTCTTCCAGAAGCGGTGCCCCCCGCACCGTCCGGACTGGATGGCGACGCTGGCGGTCGCACGCTCCGATCCCGACGAGGCGATCGAGCACTGCGCGTTGGACGACGCCGCGGGGCTCGCGTGGGCCGCCAACCTCGCGGCCATCGAGCTGCACGTGCCGATGGGACGGTCACCGGACCTCGATCGGCCGACCGCGGTGGTCTTCGACCTCGATCCCGGACCGGGCACCGGACTGCTCGAGTGCGCCTGGCTGGCGGTCCGGATCCGGGACGTGCTGGCGACCCTGGAGCTGCGCTGCGTCGTGAAGGCGTCCGGCGGCAAGGGCCTGCAGGTCTACCTGCCCGTGGATCCGGCGGTCACGACGTTCGACGACAGTCGGGCCTTCGCCCAGACCCTGGCCCGCGGGTTGGAGGGTCAGCACCCCGACCGCGTGGTCACGACCCAGCGCCGCGCCGCCCGGGAGGGCAAGATCCTCATCGACTGGACCCAGAACCACCGCATCAAGACGACCGTGTGCGCCTACTCGCTGCGAGCCGGCTCACGACCCACCGTCGCCGCGCCGTTGCGCTGGGAGGAGGTCGAGCTCGCGAGGGACACGGGCGTGAGCGAGGACCTCGTGTTCGCACCGACCTCGATGCCGGCCAGGATCGACGAGCTCGGCGACACGTTCGCGGCGGCGTTGGAGGCGACGCAGCGACTCCCGACCCTGCGGGAGGCACGGGGCGAGTGACCTGCGGCCCCCGGGCGGTGGCCGCCCGGGTACTCGGCCAGCCGGTCGGGACCGCGGCCGACCGAGGCGGTCCGACGCGGCATGCTGACCACACCACCGTCAGGAGGAAGCGCATGCCGACCGAGGATCACGGTCCGTCGATCAAGGACGACGAGGCCTACGAGTCGTTGCGCGAGGACGGCTACTCCAAGGAGACGGCCGCCCGCATCGCCAACTCGAGCAAGGCCGCGTCCTCGAAGGGCGGCCAGCAGCCGCAGTACGAGGACTGGACGGTCGACGAGCTGCACGACCGCGCCGCGGAGCTCGACATCGAGGGCCGCTCGAAGATGAGCAAGGACGAGCTGATCGCGGCGCTCCGCGACCGGTGAGTCGCCCCGTCAGACCCGGCGAAGCGCGCTCCGGGTCTGCTCGGCGATCTCGAGTTCCTCGTCCGTCGCGACGGCCAGCACGGCGACCTCGGCGTCGTCGTGGTGCAGCGCGACCACGCCGCCGGGACCCTCGCTGGCCCGCGCGCCCTCGTTGCGCGCGTCGTCGAGCCGGATGCCGAGCAACCCCAGGCCGGCGCAGACCCGGCGACGGATCCCGGCGGCGTTCTCGCCCACCCCCGCCGTGAACACGATCGCGTCCAACCGACCGAGCACGGCGGCGTAGGCGCCGAGGTACTTGCGGATCCGGTGCACGTAGACGTCGAGCGCGAGCTGCGCGGACCCGTCCCCGTCGCCGGCACGCCGTTCGACGACCCGCAGGTCGTTGTCGCCGCACAACCCGAGCAGGCCGCTCTCGCGGTTGAGGGTCCGCTCCACCTCGTCGGGGGTCAGCCCGGCCTCGCGCAGCAGGTGGAAGACGACCGCCGGATCGAGGTCACCCGACCGGGTCCCCATGACGAGTCCCTCGAGGGGTGACAGGCCCATCGAGGTCTCCACGCTGCGACCCCCGTCGATGGCCGTCAGGGACGCACCGTTGCCGAGGTGGAGCGTGATCATCGCCAGGTCCTCGAGCGGTCGCCCCAGGTGGGCGGCGGCCTGCCGTGCGACGAACGCGTGCGACGTGCCGTGGAAGCCGTAACGGCGGACGCCGTGCTGGTCGTGCCAGGAGCCCGGCACGGCGTAGCGGTGGGCGGCGGGGGGCAACGAGCCGTGGAAGGCGGTGTCGAAGACCGCGACCTGTGGCAGGTCGGGTCGCAGGCGCGAGGCCACCTCGATCCCCGTCAGGTTGGCGGGGTTGTGCAGCGGCGCGAGGGGCACCTGAGCACGGATGCGTTCGAGCACCGCCTCGTCGATCGGTGTCGGCTCGACGAACTCGGCACCGCCGTGGACGACCCGGTGACCGATGGCGCCGAGCTCCTGCGCGTACCCACCCCGCTCCAGCGCCTGCACGATGCCGGCGAAGCCGGCGGCGTGGTCGTCGATCGCGCCCTCCTCGACCGTGCTCGACCACTCACCGTCCGGCCCCAGCACCCGGTGGGTGGCCCGGCCGTCGGTCTCACCGATGCGCTCGACCAGCCCCGAGGCGATCTCCGTGCCCTGGTCGTCGAACGAGCGGTACTTGATCGACGAGCTCCCGGAGTTGAGCACGAGCACGTGCACGGCGGCACCTCCGACGGTTGGGGACGGGTCGGTCAGCTGGCCTGCGCCTGGACCGCGGTGATGGTGACCGTGTTGACGATGTCGTCCACCAGGCAGCCGCGTGACAGGTCGTTGACCGGCTTGTTGAGCCCCTGCAGGACCGGCCCGATCGCGGTCGCCCCGGAGGAACGTTGCACGGCCTTGTAGGTGTTGTTGCCGGTGTTGAGGTCCGGGAAGATGAACACGGTGGCCCGGCCGGCCACGTTCGAACCGGGCAGCTTGGCCTCACCGACCGAGGCATCCACCGCGGCGTCGTACTGGATCGGGCCGTCGACCTCCAGGTCCGGCCGCCGTTCGCGCACCAGCTCGGTCGCCCGCCGGACCTCCTCGACGGCGCGGCCCTTCCCGGACTCCCCCGTGGAGTACGAGAGCATCGCGACGCGCGCCTCGATACCGAAGTTCTCCGCCGTCTCCGCCGAGCTGATCGCGATGTCCGCCAGGGCCTCGGCGTCGGGTTCCGGGTTGACGGCGCAGTCGCCGTAGACGAGCACCCGGTCCGCGAGCAGCATCAGGAAGACCGACGACACCACCGAGACACCCGGTGCCGTGCGGATGATCTCGAACGCCGGCCGGATCGTGTGCTGGGTCGTGTGCGCCGCGCCGGAGACCATCCCGTCGGCCAGGCCCTCGTGCACCATCATGGTCCCGAAGTAGCTCACGTCGAGCATCGTCTCCAGCGCGAACTCGTGCGTGACGCCCTTGTGCTCGCGCAGCGCCGCGTAGCGCGAGGCGAACTCCTCGAGCCGGTCGGACTCGGCCGGGTCCACGATCCGGAGATCCGAGAGGTCGACCCCGGCGGCGTCGGCCCGGGCCCGGACCCGCTCGGGCTCCCCGAGCAGGGTGAGCTCGACGACGTTGCGCCGGGTCAACAGCTCCGCCGCGCGCAACACGCGTTCGTCCTCACCCTCGGGCAGGACGATGTGCTTGCGATCGGACCGTGCCCGCTGCACGAGCTCGTACTCGAACATCAGGGGGGTGACCCGGTCGGTCCGCGACACCTCGATACGGCGCTCGAGCTCCGCCGTGTCGACGTGCTCCTCGAAGGTCGTCACGGCCGTGGCGATCTTGCGCTCGGAGCTCGCCCGGATGACGGCGGGGGTGGCGGCGACCCGCCGCGCGGTCGTGTAGGTGTCGCTCGGGACCGCGAGGATCGGGATTGGCACGTCCGCCAGCCCCTCGATCAGCTGCTCCACCGCTGGCTGGAGGGAGAAGCCGCCGGTGAGCACCAGGGCGGCGATGTTGGGGTAGGTGGTCGCGAGCCGGCTGGCGAGCGCCCCCACGATGACGTCGGGCCGGTCGCCCGGAACGATCACGAGGGAGCCGTCCTCGAGGTGTGACAGGACGTTCGGCAGGCTCATGGCCGCGATCTTGACCGAGCTGACCTCGCGGTCGAGGTCCACCGTGCTGCCGGCCAGCTGGTCGGCGTCGAGCTCGTCGAGGATCTCCCGCACCGTCGGCATCGACAGCTCGGGGACCTCCGGCACGGCCCACACGGGCGACTCGGACGCGAAGGCCGCGACCTCGCTGCGGACCTCCTCGAGCTGGCCCGGACGCACGCGGTTGACGATGGTGGCGGCGACCGTGCAACCTTCGGCGAGGAGCGATTCCCGGGCGATGCGGACGCCGTCGACGACGTCGTCGGTGCTCCGCTCGGCGCCGTTGACCAACGCCAGCACCGGCGCGGCGAGATCGGTCGCGATCCGGGCGTTGACCTCGAACTCCAGGGCGGCCGAGGAACCGGTGTAGTCGGTGCCGTCGTACAGGACGAAGGGGAAACGCTCCTCGATGGCTCGCGCGCGCTCGAGGATCACCTTGAACACCTCGTCCGAGCGCCCCTCCGCCGTCGCGTCCGCGACCTCGTCCGCGCCGAAGGCGAACAGCTCGCGCGGGGCCGCCCCCAGCGAGTAGCGGCGACGGATCAGCTCGATGCGGTGGTCGGGCTCGGAGCTCGACGGCACGATGGGCCGCCAGTAGCCGACCGTGCCGAGCCGGCGCGTCAGCAGCTCCATGAGTCCGAGCGTGACCAACGAGCGTCCGGCGCGCGGTTCGAGCGAGGCGACGTACAGGCGGTCGGCCACGGTGGGCTCCACGGGTGAGACGGCGTCCGCGAGCGGGCCCGGCCGAGTCAACCATCACGGCCGCGGCGGCGCCGCCCGACTGCCGGACGACCGGTGAGGACCGGCGCGGGCGGCGACCACACCGACCCCCGGGCCCTGGTCGCGCGTTCAGCGCCCGCATCGACCACGGAGCGTAAGCGACAACCCCGCTGCGGCGTTGTTGGGGTGACTGCCCCCGTCACCTCCCTTCCGCAAGGCGGACACCATGCCCTCAGCGCTGACGTCGACCCCGCCCGTCCGCCCCGGCCAGCTCGTGACCGTGGTGGGGCACAACGAGCGGATGTCGGGCACCGTGCTCTCGGTCACCCCCGTCGCCCCCGGGAACTGGGAGGTCCGCGCCCAGGTGCTCGCCGGGTTCGGGGTGGCGACCTCACGGCACGTCGTCGACGACGCCGGACACGAGGTCGATCCGAGGCGCGAGATCCAGACGCTCCTGGCCGCCTCGTGAGCGCCCCACTCCGGGACGTCGCCGCCGCGGTATCGGCTCGCGGAGGTGCCGGGGCACCCGTGGCGGGCCCTCACCCGGTGATCGTCACCCGGTGATCGTCACCCGGTACGTGACGACCTCGCCGGCGTCGGTCGCGACGCGGAGCAGGACCGTGGCCGGCAGCGGGGCGGCGCCACGGGTCCACTGGACCCGGCCGTCACCGATGACGGTCACGTTGCCGCCGGCGTCGTCGAGCGTCTCCAGCGTGGCGACATCGGCATCGTCACCGAGCTCGAAGCGGCTCACGTTGCCGGTGGTCATGGTCACCTCGAGCTGCCGCTCGGTCGGAACGACCTCGATCGTCACCGCGAGCGCGTCGCACCGGTCGCGTGCGTCACAGGCGCGCACCTCCACGCGGTCCGTCCCGGAGAAGCCCGGCTCGGCCCGGTAGACGACGAGCGGGTCGAGGAACGGCTCGGCCAGCGCCTCGCCGGCCGCGTCGAGCAGGGTCCCGCCGGTCGGTGACCGCGTGATCTCGTAGCGCAGCTCACCGTCCCCGGCCTCCTCGAGCGCAGCGGCGAGATCGAGCTCCAGGGTCCCGCCACCGGTGCTGAGCGCGAGGTCCGGCCCGAAGGCCGGGCCTGCCCTGTCGAAACGGAGCTCGTAGCGCAGGAGGTCGCCGGTATCGGCCTCCACCAGCACCTCGACCGTGGCTGGCAGCTCGGCGGAACCGCGTTCCCAGACGACCCGGTCGTCGCCCTCGACCGTCGCCTGTCCACCGCTGATGTCACCGAGACGGACGTCACCGTTCGCGACGGGGACGTCGAGCTCGTACACGCCACCCTCGCCGGTGAACGTGATGTCCCGCGTGCGCTCCTCGCGGTCGATGCGCACCTCGAACCTGGCGGTGTCGCACGGTGGCTCGGTCCCGCAGACCTCGACGTCGAACGCATCCGTACCGTCGAAGCCCCGATCGGCGCGGTACAGCAGGCCGGGGTCGGTGAACGTGGCAGCGAGCGTCTCGCCGGATGCACCCAGGAGCTCCCCGTCGGACGGCGCCGCGACGACCTGGAAGACGAGCTCGTCGTCCGCGTCGGCCGCCAGAACGTCCAGCAGGTCGATCGGGACGGTCCGGGTGGTCACCGGCGCCACCGTGATCGTGGGCCCGGAGAAGGTGGGTGATGGCGGCACGATCGTGACGTGGTACCGGAACAGCTCGCCCTGCGTGCTCTCCACGTCGAGGACCAGCACCGTGGGCAGCGGGGTCGCGCCTCGGGTCCACTGCACCTGGCTCGGGGCCGTGATCACCGCGTTGCCGCCCCCGGACTCCACGACCAGGACCGCGTCGGAGCCCGCGACCGCGACGTCCAGGTCGAACCGCACCACGTTGCCCTGCCCCGGCGCCGCTGTCGGATCCTCGAAGACGACGTCGCGGAACCGTTCGTGACGTTCGATCGTCACGGTCACGGTGGCCGTGTCACAGCGCCCCTGCTGGTCGCAGACCTCGACCTCGAAGGTGTCCTGACCGACGAACCCCGCAGCGGCGAGGTAGACGAGATCGGGGTCCGTGAAGGGCCCGTCCGGTGCCGAACCGTCCGCGGCGAGGAGCGTGCCCGAGGCGGGAGCGGTCACCACGCTGAACGTGAGTCCGTCGACGAACGGCGTGCCCAGCAGGGCCGACAGGTCGACGTCGACCCGTCGGCTGTTGACCGGGTCGATGGCGGGGTCGCTCACGAACCCCGGCGCCGGTCCGGGATCGGTGCCGGGATCGGGGTCCGGGTCCGGGTCCGTGCCCGGGTCGGTGCCCGGGTCCGGGTCCGGGTCCGTGCCCGGATCGGGATCCGGGTCCGGATCGGGGTCGGGGGGTGCGGGGCCGGGATCGGGTGCCGGGCCGGGGTCAGGTGCCGGGCCGGGGCCGGGTCCGTCACCCGACGGCCCCGGGTCCGGGGTCGGGGCGGGGCCCGGCGGGGGCGGCGG
>SKTG01000392.1 GCA_007118045.1 Nitriliruptoraceae bacterium | reverse complement strand
GCCGGCGCGTGCCGACGCTGACCGGCCGAGGTGCGAACCGGCTTCGCCGGCCCCATGATGCCTCGCCGGCCGCGCGCCGCCGACCGCAGCGCGTCACCTGCCGCGGACCGCAGCGCGTCACCTACCGCCGACCGCAGGCGTCACCTGCTGGCGATCGCCGCCTGGCCCAAGCTGAGACCGCCGTCGTTCGGGGGGACCAGACGATGGATCAGCACCCGGAGCCCGGCCCGTCGCAGGCCCCCGGCCACCAGCTCGGTCAGCCGCGCGTTCTGGAAGACCCCGCCGGACAGCGCCGCCGTGTCGAGGCCATGGTCGCCGGCGACCCGGGTCGCGGCCTCGACCGTCCCTTCCGCCAGCTCGTCGTGGAACCACGCCGCGATGTCCGCGGGTTCCCCACCGGCCCCCGACCAGGCCACCAGCTGACGGATCAGCTCGCTCGGATCGAGCACCAGACCATCGGCCTCGGTGCGGACGGTCACGGTGCCCGCCCGGCCGCCGCGGACGGCATCCACCGGGACGGAACGCGCCAGCGCCTCGAGCTCGATGGCCGCCTGGCCTTCGTAGCTGACCCGCGACCGCACGCCGAGCAGCGCCGCCACCGCGTCGAAGAGCCGCCCGGCGCTGCTGGTGGGCAACGCACGTCCGGAGGCCGCCACGGCCCGGACCGCCGGCCACCGGTCGTCCAGGGGACCGACGACCTCGCCGACGCGGTCGTGGCCCAGCGCCTGCAGCCCCCAACTGACCGCCATCCGCCAGGGTTCGCGCACCGCGGCGGCCCCACCGGGCATGGGGACGGGAAGCAGGTGGCCCGCTCGCTCGAAGGTGTCGAGGTTGCACACGAGCAGCTCGCCCCCCCAGGCGGTGCCGTCGGTGCCCCAGCCCAGCCCGTCGAACGCGATGCCGATCACCGGGCCCTGCTCACCGTGTTCCGCGAGACACGAGGCGATGTGGGCATGGTGGTGTTGGACCGCCCGGTGCTCTACGTCGAGCTCCAGCGCGAACTTCGTCGACAGGTACTCCGGGTGCAGGTCGTGGGCGACCACCTCGGGGCTGATCTCCTGGATGGCCAGGAGGTGGTCCACCGCCTGCAGGAAGGCCCGGTAGGTGGCCGGATGCTCGAGGTCGCCGAGATGGTGGCTGAGCACGACCTGGCGGCCCGTCGCGACCGCGATCGTGCTCTTCAGCTCGCCACCGACGGCGAGCACCCGGCGCCGGCTCCCGACCGGCAAACGCAAAGGTGCCGGAGCGAGCCCCCGCGAGCGCCGGACCGGCTGGAGTCCACCGTCCACACCGGCACGCAGCACGCTGTCGTCACAACGGATGTGGATCGCCCGGTCGTGCCGCAGGACGGCGTCGTTCAGGGCGGCCAGCCGTTCGTGCGCATCCGCGTCGATGTGCGCGATCGGCTCGTCGTGCCGGTTCCCGGAGGTGAGCACCAGCGGGCGTCCCACCTCGCGGACCAGCAGGTCGTGCAGGGGCGAGGGCGCCAGCATCACGCCGAGCTCGACGAGTCCGGGCGCGACCGCGTCCGCCACCTCGGCGGGATCGCGCCGTCGGGCCAGCACGATCGGCCGCGCCGGCGCACGCAGGCTTCGGGCGGCCTCGTCGTCGAGCTCGACGAGCCGTTCCGCCGCCGCACGGTCGGCCACGAGCACGGCGAACGGTTTGTCGTCGCGTGCCTTGCGGCGGCGCAGGCGGGCAACGGCGGCCTCGTCGCCGGCGAGCACGGCGAGGTGGTACCCACCGACGCCCTTGACCGCGACCACCTCACCGGCGAGCAGCCGGTCCACCGTCGCGTCCAGCGCGGCGCCGGCCCGGGCCAGCACCGCCCCGGCCGGCGTGGTGAGCTCGAGCTGCGGTCCGCACGTGGGACAGGCGTTGGGTTGGGCGTGGAAGCGTCGGTCGGCCGGGTCGTCGTACTCCGCCTGGCACGGCGTGCACATCGTGAACCCGGCCATCGAGGTCCAGGCCCGGTCGTAGGGGATGCGGTGGGTGATCGTGTACCGGGGACCGCAGTCGGTGCAGTTGATGAACGGGTAGCGGAAACGGCGGTCCGTGGGGTCGTACAGCTCGGCCAGACACGCGTCGCACGGGCCGACGTCCGCGGGCACGGGGACGTCGACCCGTCCCGCCGAGCTGGACGGCGCCACCACGAAGCCACGCCGACCGGTGGCGGGCAGCCGTTCGGACGTGACGCTGACGACCCTGGCCAGCGGCGGTGGCTCCTGCGCGAGCGCGGTGAGCAGCGCGTCGAGCGCCACCCTCGGACCCTCGGCTTCGACGATCACCCCGGCAGCGTCGTTGCTCACCGAGCCAGCCAGACCGAGGCGCGTGGCGGTCCGGTAGACGAAGGGGCGGAAGCCCACGCCCTGCACGGTGCCGGTCACCCTGATCCGTCGCCGCTCCGTGGTCGCGGTCGCCCCCGCGTCGGACGGCTCGATCAACAGATCCGGGGGAGCGGGTCCCCGACGAGCATGTCGACGATTCGGCTGCCTCCGAACGCGGTGGCCATGACGACCATGCCGGGTGGCTCCTCCCGGATCTCGCCGATCACGGCGGCTTCGTGGCCGTGCTCGTGGGTTTGCATCGCCTCCAGGCCGGCACGCGCCTGCTCGACCGGGACGACCGCGATCAGCTTGCCTTCGTTGGCCACGTACAACGGATCGATCCCGAGGATGTCACAGGCACCCGCGACCGGCGCGTGGATCGGAAGCGCCCGCTCGGAGAGCACGACCCCCCGCTCGGTGGCCTTGGCGAGCTCGTTGCAGACGGTGCCGACGCCGCCCCGGGTCGCGTCGCGCAGCCACCGGGTGTCGGGTGCCGCGGCCAGCAGCGCCTCCACGAGACCGTCGAGCGGGGCGCTGTCGGAGACGATGTCGGCGTCGAGGGCCAGGTCGCCACGCGCGAGCATCACGGCCATGCCGTGGTCGCCGAGGCTGCCCGAGACCAGCACCTTGTCGCCGGGCCGGACCTGCTCGGCTCCCAGGCGGCGGCCGGCCGGGATGACTCCGACACCGGTGGTGTTGATGTAGAGCCCGTCGGCCGCTCCGGTGCCGACCACCTTGGTGTCACCGCTGACGATGGTCACGCCGGCACGTTCCGCGGCACGTGCCATGTCCTCGGTGATCCAGCGCAGCTCGTCGACCGCGAGCCCCTCCTCGAGGACGAACCCGGCCGTCAACCACCGCGGCCGGGCCCCGGCGACGGCCAGATCGTTGACGGTGCCGTGGACCGCCAGCGAACCGATCGAGCCGCCGGGGAAACGCCACGGGTTCACGACGAACGAGTCCGTGGACATCGCCAGCCGTTCGCCGGACGGCAGTACCACCTCGGCGGCATCGCCCAGCGGTTCGAGCGCCTCGTTGCGGAACGCCTCGAGGAACACGGCGTCCGTCAACGCGGCGGAGGCCTTGCCGCCCGCCCCGTGGGCGAGCGTGATCGTGTCCTCCTTCAGGCGCGGACGCCGCCGCCGCATGCGCTCGATGTTGTCGAGGACCTCTGCTTCGCGCTCGCTCTCGTGTGCGTGGTCGTGGGTCGCCATCAGGCCACCGGTAGCGCGGTGACGTCGTCGGGGACGGCGGCGTGCCGCAGCCGGCCGAAGTTGTAGTAGGCCGCGCACGCCCCCTCCGAGGAGACCATGCACGTCCCGATCGGGGTCTCCGGGGTGCAGGCCGTGCCGAACACCTTGCATTCCCAGGGCTTGATGACGCCCTTGAGCACCTCGCCGCACTGGCACGACTTCGGGTCAGCGACCCGGACGCCGGGCACCTCGTAACGCCGTTCCGCGTCGAAGGTGGCGAAGTCCTCGCCGATCTGCAGGGCGCTCTGGGAGATGAAGCCCATGCCCCGCCACTCGAAGTGCGGTCGGAGCGAGAAGACGCGGGCGAGGATCGCCAGCGCCTGCGGGTTCCCCTCGTCGCGGACGATGCGCGTGTACTGGTTCTCCACCTCGCACCGTCCCTCACGCAGCTGGCGCAGCAGCATCTCGATCGACTGCAGCACGTCGAGCGGCTCGAACCCTGCCGTCACGAGGGGTTTGCCGTAGTCCCGGGGAACGAAGCGGTAGGGCCGGTTGCCTATCACGGTCGAGACGTGACCCGGCCCGATGAAGCCGTCGAGGCGAAGGTCCGGCGATTCCAGGATCGCGCGCAACGGTGGGACGATGGTCACGTGGTTGCAGAACACGCTGAAGTTGCGCACACCGAGCGCCTGCGCCTTCAGCAGGGTCACCGCCGTCGAGGGCGCGGTGGTCTCGAACCCGACGGCGAAGAACACCACCTCGCGGTCCGGCTCGTCGAGCGCGACCTGCAGCGCATCGAGGGGTGAGTACACCATCCGCACGTCCGCGCCGCGCGCCTTGGCGGCCAGCAGGTTGTCGCCCTCCGAGCCCGGCACCCGCATCATGTCGCCGAACGAGGTGAAGATCAGCCCCTCGTGCTCGGCCACGTGGATCGCGTCGTCGACGCGGCCCATGGGGATGACGCAGACCGGGCAACCCGGGCCGTGGACCAGCTCGATCTGATCGGGCAGGAGCTGTTCGATGCCGTGACGGTAGATCGTGTGCGTGTGACCGCCACAGACCTCCATGAACTGGTAACGCCGGTCCTCATCGACCAGCGAGTCGATCGTGCGGACCAGCCGTCGGGCCGCGGCGGGGTCACGGAACTCGTCGACGAACCTCATCAGCGTCTCCTGTTCGTCGTGCCGGGGGCGGGGCCGGGGAGCCGGGTGGTGGCGGGGCCGGTTCGAGCCCGCGGGTGGTGGTCGGGACCGGGAAGCCCGCGGGTGCTGGCCGGTCCGGGGGAGCCCTCACGCGAGCGCCGGGTCGGGTAGGTGCCGCTGGACACGATGCCACAGCTCGTGAGCCAGGGCGGACTGCGCCTCCTGGATGCGGTGCACCGAGTCCGATCGCACCACGAGACAGTGCGTGACCGCGTCGCTGGCCGCCATGGCCCCGCCCTCGTAGCCGGCGATGCCGACGGTGAGCAGGCCCGCACCGGCGGCGTGCTCGAACGCCGCGATGAGGTTGGCCGAGTTGCCGCTCGTGGAGAAGCCCATGACGATGTCCGGTTCGCGGGCGTGCGCGATCAGCTGACGGCTGAACACCACCTCGAACCCGATGTCGTTCGACAGCGCCGTGAGGATCGAGACGTCCGCGACCAGCGAGCGGGCGGCCAGCGGCCGGCCGCCGCCCGGGGGCACGGCGAACAGCGCCGCCACCCCCTCGGCATCGGTGGCCGAACCGCCGTTGCCGCAGGTGAACAGGCGGCCGCCGCGGGCGAACCGGTCGGCCATCTCCCTCGCGACGAGATCCAGCTGCTGATCCAGCGCACCGAGGGTGGTGCTCGTCAGCTCCGCGGAGGTACGGCTCTTCGAGGTCGCCGAGGTCGCCAGGTCCTCTAGGAGCGTGTCGAGGTCGCCCGCGTCGTCCCCGTCGATCATGGGGTAGAGGAAGCCGGTGGACTCCTCGCTCACGCGGGCACCTCGTCGGACACGCGGGCGATGGCGGAACCGGCGTGGACCAGCACGAGATCGTTGGTGGCGGCCCGATCCACCAACGTGATGTCCACGATGCGCGGGCCCTCCGCGGTCCGCACCTGGGCCTCGCCGTCCCGGACGCTGACCACCTCGGCGAGCTGGCCGTCGTCGGAGCAGGTGATGCAGACCTCCCCCTCGCAGACCGGGGCCGGCTCCCGCAGGCGACCTCGGTGCTCCAGGCACACGTGGGTGAGCTCCCACAGCAGGTGGTAGAGCAGGATGAAGCGGCCGTCGACAGCGGCCGTCCCAGGTGCATCGTCGAGCCAGAGCACGTGATCGGCAGCGCCCGCGGGCGGTCGCGGACCGGCACCGATCCAGATGGTCTCGACCCCCCAGGCATGGGCACGGCGCATCAGGTCCGCGGTCACGACGTCGTGCCCGTCACCGATCGCGAGCACGAGGTCGCCCCTGGTCATCGAGGCCCGCAGGCCGGCGATGGGCTCCTCGGCCGGTCCGATCAGCGCCGATAGTGCCGGCTTGCCGACGATCACCGGGTGCACGAACTCGACGGCGACGTGCCGGGCGTGGTGAGGCCAGGTCGGTGAGACGCACCACAGCGTCGCGCCGGCGCGGAACCGGCGAGCCATCGCGAGGGAGGTCGTCGCGAGGTCCCGCGTGAGCTCGCCGAGCTCGCGCTCGGCAGCCGTCGTGATCTCGTCGCCGTTCACGAGCGGCTCGGGTTCTGGAGCATCGATGGGAGGTCGTCCGCGTTCACGAGCGGCCCGCCGGCGCCTCGTGGGTGTCCGGCATCGTCGGCTCAGGTCCGGAGGCGGCGGCTCCGTCGGGCGCCAACCACTCGACCTCGTCGGCGAACATCCGGAGGGGGTCCATCGTCCCGTCCGCGGCGTACTCCTCCATCTCCTGCTGGTAGGGGTCCCCGTAGGCGCGTAGCGCCGCGAGCGTCGCCGCGGCCTCGTCCTCGTCGATGCGCGACATCGCGAAGCCCACGTGGATCAGGACCCAGTCGTCCACCGTCACCGCGTCCGAACCATCGACCTCGATGGTCGAGGTGACCGACCCGTCGGGCTGCCGCAACCCCAGCAACGAGACGGAGATCTCGCGGCGTACGCCGTCGACGTCGGCGATCGCTCGTTGCTGCCCTGGATCGACGATCTCGACGATCCGACCAGGGATCCCCAGGCACATGGCCGCTCCCTCCTCCGGTCACCGCCGCGCGCGTAGCCGGACCGTGAGCGACGCGGCTCACCGTCGCGGTGCCCACCCGACGGTGTGCAGGGTGCCCACTCGACGGTGTGCAGGCAGCGTCGCACCTCGCCGTGGCAGTGTCCAGGGTCGCTCGACCCGGTTCTCGACCCGGTTCTCGACCCGGGGCGGGTCTTGTCGGGCTCACCGGACCCGCGTATCGTCGGAGCGCGTCGCGGGTGACCCGCCGGCCGGGATCTGGGCCGGCGTTCTGGGCCGGGAGACCCAGCGCCCGATGCTGCGCACGGTGCGGCCCGTCGGGCCGGTGGGCCGCCTTCACCGGGAGGCTGGAGGATGGCCGCGACCCAAGCCGAGACGGCAGGTCCGGAGGCGGATCCCGGCGAGATCCACCTCTTGTGGCTCAACGCGGGGCTGAGCTGCGACGGCGACTCGGTCGCCCTGACCAACGCGACGCAGCCGAGCGTCGAGGAGATCGCGCTCGGCGCCCTGCCCGGCCTGCCGCCGATCCAGGTGCATTGGCCGCTGATCGACTTCGAATGCGGGCCGCAGGGCGGCGCCGACGACTTCCTCGAATGGTTCCACCGGGCCGCGCGCGGGGAGCTCGGCACCTTCCTCCTGGTGATCGAGGGTTCGATCCCGAACGAGAACATCAACGGCGACGGGTACTGGGCCGCGTTCGGCAACGACCCGGCGACCGGGCAGCCGCGGACCACGAACGAGTGGATCGACATGCTCGCCCCGCACGCGACGGGCATCGTGGCCGCCGGTACCTGCGCCACCTACGGCGGGATCCACGCGATGGAAGGCAACCCGACCGGGGCGATGGGGTTGCCGGACTACCTGGGCTGGGACTGGACCTCGCGGGCCGGCCTCCCGATCGTGTGCGTACCGGGATGCCCGACGCATCCCGACAACCTCGCGGAGACGCTGGTCTACCTGCTCTACCAGGCGACCGGCCAGGCGCCGATGATCCCCCTCGACGACGCCCTGCGCCCCACCTGGTTGTTCGGCCAGACGGTGCACGAGGGCTGCGACCGGGCCGGCTACTACGAACAGGGGCAGTTCGCGACCGAGTACGGGACGCCGGAGTGCATCGTCAAGCTCGGGTGCTGGGGCCCGGTCGTCAGGTGCAACGTTCCGAAGCGGGGGTGGACCAACGGGGTCGGCGGGTGCCCGAACGTCGGAGGGATCTGCATCGGGTGCACCATGCCCGGTTTCCCGGACAAGTTCATGCCGTTCATGGACGAGCCACCGGGCAGCAAGGTCTCGACGGCCGCCAGCGGGGCGTACGGCAAGCTCGTGCGTGGTCTGCGAGGACTGACGGAGAACACCCTGGACCACGAACCGAGCTGGCGGCACGCGGGCCGCGAGCTCACCACCGGTCACATCCCGCACTGGCGCGCGTAGCGCCACGTCACGGCGGGGCCTCGTCCCGCCGACGGGTCACGACACGTCCCACCCACCGATCGGGAGAGGGAGCCATGGCGCACACCGCGGACACCGCAGCCGCCACCACGAAGCAGGCCGGGGGCAACGGCCTGGTGGAGATGGCCTGGGACCCCGTGACCCGGATCGTCGGCAGCCTCGGCATCTACACCAAGATGGACTTCAACAACATGCGGGTCGCTGAGTGCCACAGCACGTCGTCGATCTTCCGCGGCTACTCGATCTTCATGCAGAACAAGGATCCCCGCGACGCGCACTTCATCACCAGCAGGATCTGTGGCATCTGCGGTGACAACCACGCGACCTGCTCGTGCTACGCGCAGAACATGGCCTACGGCGTGCAGCCGCCGCCGGTCGCGGAGTGGATGTTCAACCTCGGTGAGGGCGCGGAGTACATGTTCGATCACAACATCTTCCAGGAGAACCTGGTGATGGTCGACTACTGCGCGCGGATGGTGGGGGAGACCAACCCGGGGGTACTCGAACTGGCCGAGCGCACGGAGGCGCCGCACGCCGCTCGGCACGGCTACGCCACGATCGCGGACCTGATGCGTGCGTTCGATCCCTTCGAGGGGGAGTTCTACCGCGAAGCGCTGCAGGTGAGCCGCTACACGCGCGAGATGTTCTCGCTGATGGAGGGCCGTCACGTCCATCCCTCGACCCTCTACCCGGGTGGGATCGGCACGGTCGCCACGATCCAGGTCTTCACCGACTACCTCAGCCGGTTGATGCGCTACGTCGAGTTCATGAAGAAGGTCGTGCCGATGCACGACGACGTCTTCGACTTCTTCTACGAAGCGCTCCCCGGTTACGAGGAGGTCGGCAACCGGCGCATCCTGCTCGGATGCTGGGGGTCGTTCCAGGACCCGGAGGCGTGCAACTTCCGCTACGAGGACATGGAGCACTGGGGCAACTCCATGTACGTCACACCCGGCGTGGTCGTTGACGGGAAGCTGGTCACCACCAGCCTCGTCGACATCAACCTCGGGATCCGCATCCTGCTCGGATCCTCCTACTACGACGATTGGGAGGCGGAGGAGCAGTTCGTCGACCGTGACCCGCTGGGCAACCCGGTGGATCCGCGGCACCCCTGGAACCAGCACACCCTGCCACGACCCCAGAAACGCGACTTCTCGGACAAGTACAGCTGGGTGATGTCGCCCCGGTGGTACCACGACGGCGCGTACCTGGCCCTGGATACCGGCGGTGGGCCGCTGGCCCGGCTGTGGGTCACGGCCCTGGCCGGGAAGGTGCACACCGACTACATCACGGCCACCGGTGACGGTGTCCAGATCCGCCTGCCGGAGACGATGCTCGAACCGGAGGTGGCCTTCGAGTGGAAGATCCCCCGGTGGAGCAACACGATCGAGCGCAACCGGGCCCGTACCTACTTCCAGGCCTACTCGGCGGCAGCCGCGCTGCACTTCGCCGAGCAGGCGCTCGCGGAGGTTCGCGCGGGACGAACCAAGACCTGGAACGAGTTCGAGGTCCCCGACGAGGGCATCGGCTGCGGGTTCACCGAAGCCGTCCGTGGCGTGCTGTCGCACCACATGGTCATCAGAGGCGGCAAGATCGCCAACTACCACCCGTACCCGCCGACCCCGTGGAACGCGAACCCTCGGGACGTGTACGGCACGCCGGGACCCTACGAGGACGCGGTCCAGGGCCAGCCGATCTTCGAGGAGAACGACCTCGACGACTTCAAGGGCATCGACGTGATGCGCACGGTCCGCAGCTTCGACCCGTGCCTGCCGTGCGGTGTGCACCAGTACCTCGGTGGCGGTCGGGTGATCAAGGAGCTGCACTCGCCCAGCGGGACGAACCAACCGCACGGCTGAGGTCCACACGGACCGGGGGTGGGGGACGCAGTGGTGGCCGCGGACGACGTCGCCGAGGTCGGTGACCGCATCGACCAGGCACTCCAGGCCCTGGCCGCCGTCGACGACCCGCGGCTCCGCGAGCTCGCGGAGAGCACGGTCCGGCTGGTGGTCGAGCTCTACGGCCTCGGCCTCGAACGGATCGTCGCGCTGATCGCGGAGCGTTCGCCGGAGACCCTGGCGACGATGACCGAGGACGAGCTCGTCGCGAGCCTGCTCGTCGTCCACGACCTCCATCCGGAGACGGTCACGCAGCGGGTACAGCGGGCGCTCGACGACGTTCGGCCGTACCTGGCGTCGCACGGCGGCGACGTCGAGCTGCTCGAGGTCACGGAAGGTGTGGTGCGCCTGCAGCTGCTGGGAAACTGCGACGGGTGCCCCTCGTCCAGTGCGACCCTTCAGCTCGCCGTCGTCGACGCCATCACCTCCACCGCGCCGGAGGTCGAAGACGTGCAGGTGGACCAGCCGCCCCCGACGGGACCGTCCCCACCGCTGATCGACCCGGGTTCGTTGTTCGAGCGGCCGCCGGGCTTCGGCGCGGCGGCCGCCCCCACCCCGCCAGCCCCGCGCGTCGACCAGCTGGAGCGAGCTGGCGGCCCGCAGGGGCGAGCCGGTCACCTGCAGGAGCCAGCCGGGGCCCGGCCGGGGCGAGCGGGTGGGCCGTCGTGGGAGCCCCTGCCGCGCTCCTCCGTCCCGGACGACCCGGGCGTCCGGGGGGCCGCGATCGGCGATCT
>SKTG01000020.1 GCA_007118045.1 Nitriliruptoraceae bacterium | reverse complement strand
CGGGTCCCGCGGTACCACGCGGAGCGTTGCCCACCACCTCGGCGACCGCCTTCACGGCGTCGAAGTCCCCGGGCGAAGCGGCGGAGAAGCCCGCTTCGATCACGTCGACGCTCAGGCGCGCCAGCTGCTCGGCGATCTCGACCTTCTCGCGCGCGTCGAGCGAGATGCCGGGCGACTGCTCACCGTCGCGCAGCGTGGTGTCGAAGATGGTGACGTCGCGCCCCGTGGCGGCGATCGCCTCGTTGACCTGCTCGGTGTCTACCGGCGTGCCCATGGTGCCTGCTCCTTCACCGCCTCAGCCGGCGGTGGCTCGTCCTGCGTTCCGGTTGGTTCCCCGGTGATGCCCTCCGCGTCGCCGTCGTGAGGGGTGCAGGACGGCGCCGCGGCATCAAAGGACGAGCAGCAGGAAGAGGCCCACGAGGAGGGCCTGGAGCGCGCGACGCAGCCCGCGCCCGGCGTCGGCCGGGTCGAGGACGGAACTGCTCGTTGCACGCATCTGGCCAGTGTGGCTCCCGGGCCGGACCGACGCGAACCCGACCCGGCGGAGCGTGTGCCAGGCGCACGGCCGGTCGGTTCGCACGCACGCGGGCTCGGGCTCGGGCTCACCCGGCGAAGGTCAACACCTGCCGCGCGACCACGTGACCCGCCCGCAGGCCGTCGACGGCGGCGCCGACCTCCGTGAACGGCCGCTCCATGACGAGCTCGTCGAGGAGCAGCCGTCCGGCCAGCAGGTCCGCGGCGAGCGCGGGCACGTCCCGGTGCGGATCGCCCCCGCCGAGGTAGGTGCCGACCAGCCGGCGTTCACCGATCAGCGGGAACGCGTCGAGGGTGATCGTCGCATCGGTGGCGTACAACCCGACCGCGACCGCCGTGCCCCCCGGGGCGGTGACCGCGAAGGCGTCCTCGAGCACCCGGGGGCGGCCGATCGCGTCGAAGGCGTGATCGACCCCCTCGGGCAGCAGGCGGGCCACCTCGGCGCGGACGTCGAGGTGGCTGGCATCGAGCGTGTCGGTCGCGCCGACCCGTCGGGCGAGCGCGAGCTTGGCGGCGTCGAGGTCGACCGCGACGATGCGTTCGGCGCCGGCCATGCGGGCACCCTGCACCACGTTCAGGCCGACGCCGCCGCATCCGAACACCGCGACGGTCTGCCCGGGCCGGACGTTCGCGGCGTTGCGGACCGCGCCCACCCCGGTCGCGACCGCACACCCGAGCAGGGCCGCCGACGCGAACGGCACGGCCGGGTCGATCGCGATGGCTCCCGAGCGGGGGACCACGACGTGCTCCGCGAACGCCGAGATGCCGTTGAAGTGGTGCAGGGGCGTGCCGTCGTCGAGGCGCCAGCCCGTGCGACGTCCGTCCAACGTGCCGGTCGCCCCGAGCGCGCCGGCCCACGGGCAGTGGTTGCCGCGGCCGTCGCGGCACACCGTGCACCGGCCACACCGCGGCAGGATCGACAGCACCACGTGCTGGCCGGGGCGGAGGTCGTCGACGCCGGGGCCGACCGCGACCACCTCGCCGGCGGCTTCGTGGCCGGGGACGATCGGTAGCGGCTTCGGCAGGCGGCCGTCCACGATGTGCACGTCGGAGGCGCACACGCCCGTGGCTCGCACGCGGACCAGCACCTGATCCGGTCCGGGCGGGTCGAGCTCGACGGTGGTCAGCTCGAGGGGGCCACCGACCTCGCGGAGGACCGCGGCGGTCGGCCGCGACGGGTCGGACGGAGAGCCGGGAGCGACGGTCACGCCTCCTCGTGGACGACGCGGTCGCCGTCGAGCCGCACCCGCCACCCGTCGACGCGGGTGCGGGTCACGACGTCCTCGTCGAGCTCGATCCCCAGGCCCGCCCCCCGGGGCACGTGCAGGTCACCGGCGGAGTCGATGTCCACCGGCGAGCGCAGGGGGAAGTCGCGCCGGTCCGGCGTCCACCCGTGCGGGTCGTACGGGAACTCGAGGAAGGGGCCGCCACCGACCCCCGCGGCCACGTGCAGGTTCGCCACCAGGCCGAGCCCGTCGGTCCACGTGTGGGGCGAGTAGCGCCGCCCGCTGCGCACGATCCGCTCCCCCAGCGTGCGGCCACGCCAGAGCCCGCCGGCCAGCACCACGTCGGGCTGGTGGACGTCGAACGCGTCGACGGCCAGCGCCCGCTCGACGTCGTCGACGGTGCGCGACATCTCCCCGCCGGCGATACGCACCCGCGCATCGGCGCGCAGCTGCGCCAGGCCGCGCAGGTCGCGGTCGAGCAGCGGCTCCTCCAGCCAGTACACGTCGAGCTCGGCGAGCGCGTCCGCGAACCGCCGGGCGGCGGTGAGGTCGATGAGGGGGCTCGTGTCGCCGGCCATGCGCCAGGCCTGGTTGAGGTCGACCATCACCTCGAGATCGTCGGCGACGGCGTCGCGGACGGCCGCGACCTCGGCCAGCGCCGTCACCGGGTCGTGGGCGTCGACCCGGAGCTTGATGGCCCGGAAGCCGCGGTCACGCACGTGCCGGGCGACGTCGGCGTGCTCGAGCGCGCTCTTGGCCGCGCCGGTCGACGCGTACGCGGCGAGCCGATCGGTCATGCCCCCGAGCAGCGTTGCCACCGGCTGACCCGTCACCCGGCCGATGACGTCCCACAGGGCCGCCTCGATGGGCCACGGGCGCGGGCCGTGGAAGGCGATCGACTCGAGCACGCGGACCTGACGCTCGATCGCCAACGGGTCGGTGCCGAGCAGGTGGTGGGCGTAGGGCTCGATCCCGCGGAGCGTGTCACCACCGCCGACACCCGTGATCCCCTCGTCGGTCGTCACCCGCACGATCGTCACCGGGAACCGGGTCCGCGGCGTCGGGTCCCAGTTGGCGTTGAACGG
>SKTG01000481.1 GCA_007118045.1 Nitriliruptoraceae bacterium | reverse complement strand
CCTCAGCGGGGAGTGGCCACCCAGAGTGGTGAGAATCTAACGTTCTACCTGACGGTTAGACCGGTTGCTGCGTCTCGTAGCCGACGGGGGAGGCCGGCGGCGACAGGCGAGTGGCTTGCGGCCCTCGTTGATCCGCCCATGATCGACGAAGCTGTCGCCTGAGGGAGGAGTCGCGATGTCCGCTGAGAAGCTGGTGACGCCGAAGTTGTGCCAGGTCGTGATCGACACGACGGATGCCCGCGTGACGGCGGAGTTCTGGCGCCAGCTGCTGGGGCTCGTCTATCGAGCCGGGCACGAGCCGCCGTCGCCGGGATAGGACGACCCGGCCGGCCGTGACTGGCTCAACCTGTTCACGCCGGGCGGCACCCCGTGCCTCGCGTTCCAACGGGTCTCGGCCCTCGAGCCGACGACGTGGCCGGACGGCGCGGTGCCGCAGCAACTGCACCTCGACCTGAGGGTGGACACGGTCGAGGAGCTCGATGCGGTCCGGGATCGGGCCCTCGAACTCGGTGGCGAGCTCCGCTTCGACCGTTCCGATGACCCGGACGAACCCCTGCGGGTGTTCACCGACCCAGCAGGTCACACGTTCTGCGTCATCGTCGTCTGAGCCGGCCTTCTCCTCGAGCCGCGGATGCGCCAGCAGCACTCCTGGCTTGGCCGGGCACGGTGCCGTGATGCGCGCGAACGAGACGTCGCGAGCGGGCGGTGCAGGAGGCCTGGGTCCGCTACGCGACCTCCTCGACGCAGCCGTCATCCGCCAGGGCCTACCTCTCGGTCCTGGTCACTCGAATCTCCATCAACGTCCTGCGTTCGGCCCGGGTGCGGCGTGAGGAGTACGTGGGGGACTGGTTCCCCGAGCCGTTGCTGGAGGATCCCTACACCGATCCTGAACGTTCTGCGGAACTGGCCGAATCGGTGTCGATGGCGGCGCTGCTGCTGCTCGAGCGCCTGAGCCCCCTCGAGCGGGCGGTCTTCGTGCTGCGGGAGGTGTTCGGGTTCGGTTTCGGCGAGATCGCCTCGGCCATTGGGCGCTCCGAAACAGCCTGTCGTCAGCTCGCCGTGTGAGCGCGCGGCCACATGGAGGCGGCGCAACCACGGTTCGAAGCCGACCGCAGCGTGCGTGACGAGCTCGCCTCGCGGTTCTTCGAGGCGCTCGAGGAGGGCGACGTCGACGGGTTGCGCGAGCTGCTCGCCGCTGACGTGGAGCTCATCAGCGACGCTGGGGGTAGAGCGCCGGCGCTGCCCAGGGGCGTCGTCGGCTCGGAGAGGGTCACCCGGGTGCTGGCGCTCGTTCCGCAGTTCGCCCGGATCGGTCTCGTCATCGAGCCGCGGGAGATCAACGGACAGTCCGGTGCGATCGTCCGTGACCGTGATGGCCGGGTTCTCGCCGTACTGGTCCTGGACATCCTCGACGGCCGGATCCAGAACGTGCGCTCGGTTATCAACCCCGACAAGCTCACCCACCTGGGGCCGGTGGCGGACGCCTGGGCGATCCGCCGCGAGTACCTCGCCGCGAGACGGAGCTTCGGTTCGGAGTGAGCAGCCGGCATCATCGAGAGGATGTGACGCCGTGCCCAGCCTTCCCCGCGCAGGTCTCGGTCGAGGTATCACCCATGTGCGTCATCCTCGGCGTGCTCTCTCCCCCTGATCCTCATCGCGACCACGAGGAACGCCGCTCCGGTCGTGAGGTGCATCGTCGCCAGCAGTACACCGGTCGCGGTGTCGTGCCCGCCATCCAACGGGCCGGCCGCCGACGCCACGGCGAACGCAACACCGGCCACCCCCACCCCGTTCGTCCACGAACGGGACCGTCGAGCAGCCAGGGCCAGGAGCAGGGCGCCGACGGCGAACGGGAGCAGGGTGGTCGCGACGACCTTGAGACCGCCGACCTCGAGGTTCGGGTCGCCGAGGCCGGGGTCCACGATGAAGCTGGCACCCGCCGCCTGTCCGATGCCCCACAACGCCAGGTTGATGCCGAGAGCTGCAAGGGCACCGGCCTCGCCGACGGCATGGGTCCGGCGACGATGGTCGCGAGCGTCGTCGTGTGGGTCGATAGCGTCGCGCCCACGACCGGAGGTGCGAGTGGCGATCCAGACGGTCCTCTGCGATCTCGGTGGCGTCGTGATCCGGATCGACGCGGATCGGATCCGTGAGGGCTGGGCGCAGATGAGCCCGCTGCCGGTTGCCGAGGTCTACGCGGCCTATCCAGACGAGGTCTACGACCGGTTCGAACGCGACGAGGTCACGGAGGACGAGTACCTGCACCACGTCCGTTCGCGGCTGCGCCTCGAAGGCACCGACGAAGAGATCCGGGGAGCGTTCAACGATCTCTTCCTCGGTGTCGACGTCGGGACCCTCGACGTGCTCCAGCGGCTGCGACGGCGCGGTGTCCTGACGCTGGCCCTGACGAACACCAACCGAACACATCACCGGGTCTGGTCGCGCCGCTTCGCCGATGCACTCGGGGTCTTCCACGAGGTGTACAGCTCCCACGATCTGGCCTCGAGGAAGCCCGAACCGGCGGTGTACCGACGGGTTCTCCAGGAGCACGGCTTGGTTCCCGGGGAGGTCCTCTTCATCGATGACCTGCCCAGTCACGTCGCCGCAGCCCAGGCAGTCGGGCTGAAGGGGATCGTGTTCACCGATGCGTCGACCTTGGCGGAGCAGCTCGAAGCGTTCGACTGGCCGCGTGCCGGCTGATCGTGAACCGCCCGTGTCCGTCGAGCGCCCGTTGGGGGTCCGCACGGGTCCGACCGGCTGCGCACCGAGCACGGCGCGTACGGCGGAGGATCTTGAACCCCCGCGTCGCAACGACCGTTGCGTGAAGGGTCGAAGGCCCCTTGAGCTG
>SKTG01000043.1 GCA_007118045.1 Nitriliruptoraceae bacterium | reverse complement strand
GGGTGCGAGCCAGGTACGCCTTCCGGGTGAAGGTCCGTCGCAGCTCCTCCAGGTCCTCACCGTCGGTCAGACCTTCGAACGTGGACCCGAACCCGCGCCCCTCGGTGGCGCCCGTGGAGACCTCGTCGTCGACGAAGTGGTCGACCAGTCGCACCGTGACCTCGCGGACCCCCGGCAGTGCCGCGACCTCGCGCCGCGCATCGCCGGCCATCAGGTAGGCGAAGTTCGGTGCGCAGAAGAACGTCGGCAGGCGTAGACCCACGGTCACACGACCGTCACCGTCGACATCGGCCTCGACGACGAAGCCGAGATCCGTGATCGGCTCGTCGAGCTCGGGATCGCGGACGCGGCCGAGCGCCGCCAGCACCTGCGCTCGGTCCGGCCCCGTCGACGTGTCGGCGCACATCAGGTGGTCACCATCTCGGGCGCCACCGCCGGCTTCGGTGTCGGTTCGTCGCTGGGTTCGGCGGGGGGTTGGGGGACATCGTCGGGCACCTCGATGTCGTAGAGCCGAGCGGCGTTCAACCCGAGGATCTTGCGCTTCACGTCGGCCGACACCTCCCCGTACTCGTCGACCATGTCGGCGGGCATCTCGAAGTCGACCAACGCCTCCACGAGCCACCGGGGCGACCAGATGCCGTAGTCGGAACCGAACAGCAGCTTGTCCTCCCCGATCCAGTACAGCAGCTCGCCCAGGATCTTGGCGAAGTAGCGGGGCCGTGTGTGGATGAACGGCAGGGCGACCGCCAGCCCCCCGTAGACGTTCGGCTCCTGCACCCCGATCCAGCAGAAGTCCTCCAGCCGCGGGAGGCCGACGTGTTCAACGATGAAGTTCAGCTCCGGGAAGGTGGTCGCGACCTCGTCGACGTCCTTGACATCGAAGGCGTCGCGGTTCAGGGGCCAGATCGTCGGACCCTTGTGCACGTGGATGTTGGTGATGCCGAGCTCCTGGGCCTTCGCCAGGTAACGCAGCGCCCAGGGCTCGGAGAGGCTGTAGCCGCGCGAGTCCCCGCGCCACTCCGCCGTGTAGAGCTTCACCCCCTGCAGCCCGTAGCGCTCGGCGTCACGCTCCAGCACCTCCAGCCCGGGTTCCCCCGCTCGTGGGTCGAACGCCCCGTTGAGGATGAAGCGGTCCGGATGACGCTCCTTGAGCCAACCGTTCTGCTCGATCGTGTTGAAGCCCTCCTTGTAGAAGTCGGTGAGGTAGGTCGACTGGAAGATGGCCTTGTCCACGTAGCCGGTCTCGAACAGGTCGTGGAGCAGGTCCTCCTCCGAGTAGCGGTAGAACTTCTCGCGTGGCCACTTCCACTCCTCCGGGGAGAGGTTGGCGTGGTAGTCGTAGAAGCAGTTGATGAAGCCTTCGCCGTAACGGTTGGCCCAGTTCTCGGGCCGCGCATCCCAGAAGTGGATGTGCCCGTCGACGACGAAGTAGGTCTCTCCGTCCTTGGTGTACATGGCGCTCCCATCCGTGTTCGAAAGGTTCGTGGTGCCGGTCAGGTTTCCGCCGTGGCCGGGTGAGCGGCGAGGCCGGCCGCCTGGGCCACGTCACGGATGATGCGCTCACCGTGGGTGCGGTACCGGGCGGCGGTGAGCGAGACCGCGACGGCGCCGATCGGGTGACCCGTGGGGTCCAGCACGGGAGCAGCGATGCAGCAGAACCCCTCCGCGAACTCCTCCACGTCGATCGCGACCCCGCCGGTCCGCACACGGTGGAGCTCCTCGGCCAGGGTTTCGGTGTCCGTGATCGTGCGCGGGGTGAAGGCGGTCAGCCCGTGTGCCTCCGCGTGTGTGTCGAGCGCGTCGTCGCCGAGGTGGGCGAGGATGGCCTTGCCGACGGCGAGCGCGTGCGCCTGAGCGCCCACGGTGGGCGCCAGGCCGGGCACGTAGGGCAGTCCTTGACGGCCTCGGCTCTCCTCGATCACGACGTTCGGCGGTGCGCTGACGGCGAGGTAGGCGCGCTCTCGGGTCCGCGCGTAGAGCTCCGCGACCACCGCCGGGTCGATATCGGGGCCGGTCCCCGGAGCCGCTTCGAGCCACCGTTGCGCCGAGCGCGACCGGTACGTCGCCCGCAACTCATCGTGTTCCGCGAACCCTTCCGCGACCAACGTGTTCAGCAGGTTGGTGGCCGTCGACCGCGAGCGACCGAGTTCGGCGGCGACCTGGCTGGCCGAGAGTCCCGCCGTGGCTGCGTCGAGGAGGCCGAGGACGCGCAGCACCGCCCGTGCGGTCTTCAACGTCCGGCCCGCAGGCTCGCTCACGCCGTGCTCCCACCGGCCGCCCTCTCCCGGGCGTCCTGGACCTACCGAAGCGCGACCCGCTCCGAGGGTCAAGAAATCCGAGGGGCCGTGCAGGAATCGCATCAGCGGTGGGAACGATGCCCGGAACGGGTCGCATGCGGGCGCGCCGGGTCTCGCGCCGATAAGTCAAGCGACGGCCGGGATCCCCGCGACGTTGGAGTTCACCGGTGCGCTCACCGGGTGGCGTGGAGCTCCAGTGTCGCCCGGGCGGTGGCGACGCCACCACCGAGCGTCATGATCAGGCCGATGCCAGGGAGCCAGCCCTGGAACCCGACCAGGGAGATGATGTGCAGCAGCTGCCAGACCGGGAGGGCGATGGCGATCGCGGCGATACCGGCGGCGTGGATCAGCACCAGCCGGCGCCGGCGCATCAAGGCCGCACCGAGCCCGATCACCCCCGCGAACACCGTCCACGTGCCGGCCCCGCGCATCCCGGTGAACGTGCCGACACCGGTCATCAACCAGGGCAGGAACGCGCCGATCGTGATGAGCGCGCTGGCCCAGGCCAACGTCTGCTGACCGTGTCCCGCGTACGGCCAGCGCGGCCGTCCGGTCGCTGGGGCCGCCGGATCGTCGGGGGTGGCCGCAGCGGACGAGGGTGAGCTCAGGGTGGTGTCCATGACGAGCACGCTAACGACCCGGGTCCCCTCGGCCTCACGACGAGCCGTGAACGGGCGCGCCGGCCCCGCGAACGGTCCTCCCGAGCCTCCGAACGGTCGGTGCGTCCGGGACCCGCCGCCGGGAGCCCCGAGGGCACCGCTCGCGGGGACATCGCCCCCGCTCAGCGGAGAGCGCTTGTGCGGGTCCGCCGACCGGTGCCATACCTCGCCCGGGACACGCCCACCCGCTCCGTGGTGGCCCGTGCCGACCCGACCTTCCGCCGCAGCGAGGGAGACGCGCGTGAGCGACACGGACAAGCCCGCCGAGCCGGACAACGGCTGGCGACAGGAGTACTGGCGGCGCAACCTTCGGCTGATGATCACGCTGCTCGGGATCTGGTTCCTCGTCTCGTTCGTCTGCGGGATCCTGCTCGTCGAGCAGCTCAACGAGATCGTCATCGCCGGCTTCCCCCTGGGGTTCTGGTTCGCCCAGCAGGGCTCGATCTACGTGTTCGTGGTGCTGATCCTGGTCTACGCGTTGCGGATGGACAAGCTCGACGAGGAGTTCGGTGTCGACGAGCGTGACGAGCAGGGGAACCGGCTATGAGCTCGATCCAGCTGTGGACCCTGATATTCATCTTCCTCAGCTTCGCGGTCTACATCGGGATCGCGTGGCGTAGCCGCGTCAAGGAGACCGCCGGGTTCTACGTCGCGGGCCAGGGGATCCCGACCGTCGCCAACGGTGCCGCCGTCGCGGCGGACTGGATGTCGGCGGCCTCGTTCATCTCGATGGCCGGGCTGATCGCCTTCCTCGGGTACGACGGCGCGATCTACCTGATGGGCTGGACCGGTGGCTACGTGCTGCTCGCGCTGCTGCTGGCCCCGTACCTGCGCAAGTGGGGCAAGTTCACGGTCCCCGAGTTCGTCGGCGACCGGTACTCCGAGCTGGTGCGAACGATCGCCGCCGGAGCGGCGATCCTGATCTCGTTCACCTACGTCGTCGGCCAGATGCGTGGTGGCGGCATCGTGTTCAGCCGCTTCCTGAACATGCCGGTCGCCGGTGGCGTCGCGGTGGCGGCGGCGATCATCTTCACCTACGCGGTGCTCGGCGGCATGAAGGGCATCACCTGGACCCAGGTGGCGCAGTACACGGTGCTGATCGTCGCCTACCTGATCCCCGCCTTCGCCATCGCGCAGACCATCACCGGCTTCCCGATCCCGCAGGTGAGCTTCGGCTCCATCCTGGCGGAGCTCAACGCGCTGTCCATCGAGTTCGGCCTCAGCTCCTACACCGAGCCGTTCACCGAACGACCGCGTATCGACGTCTTCATGGTGGCGATGTCGCTGATGATCGGGACCGCCGGCCTGCCCCACGTGATCATCCGCTTCTACACGACCAAGTCGGTACGCGGTGCGCGTTACTCGGCGTTCTGGGCCTTGTTCTTCATCGCCCTGCTCTACACCACCGCGCCGGCGGTGGGGGCGTTCGCCAAGTTCAACATCCTCGAGGGCGTGGGCGGCACCGAGGTGACCGAGCTGCCTGGCTGGATCGACAGCTGGGAGGCCACCGGTCTGGTCTCGGTCGCCGAGGGCGTGGAGACGGTCGAGTCGATCAGCAACGACCCGGATGAGGGCGCGGACCTGACCGTCGACAACGACATCCTCGTGCTCGCCAACCCGGAGATCGCTGGGTTGCCAGCGCCCGTAGTGGGCCTGGTGGCTGCCGGCGGCATGGCAGCCGCGATGTCCACCGCAGCCGGTCTGCTGCTGGTCATCAGCTCGTCCGCATCACACGACTTCTACTTCCGACGCATCAAGAAGGGTCACGCATCGGAGTCGGAGAAGCTGCTGGTCGGCAGGCTGGCCATGGCCGGAGCGGTGCTGATCGCGGTGCTCGGTGGCATCAACCCGCCGGCGTTCGTCGCCCAGGTGGTCGCGTTCGCCTTCGGGCTGGGTGCCGCGAGCTTCTTCCCGACGATCGTGCTCGGCATCTTCTGGAAACGTTGCAACGCCGTCGGTGCGGCGGTCGGTATGAGCGTCGGTCTCGCGTTCACGGCGCTGTACATGATCTGGTCGCTGTACCTCTCGCCCGGATCGACGTTGCTGGACATCAGCCCGGAGGGCATCGGCACGATCGGTGCGCTGGTGAACTTCGTGGTCACGATCGTGGTGTCGAAGGCGACCACTCCGCCGCCAGCGGAGCTGATGGAGCTGATCGAGGACATCCGCTACCCCGCCAAGCAGCGCCGGGTGACGCCGAGTGAGGCGGCACAACGGGCGAAGCGCGAGGGCGGCGACCCCTGATGGTGACCGGGTCCCGTGCCGGCCGTGCCGGCGGACGGCACGGGACCGAACGAGCCGAGGTCAGAGGTTGGCGCGTAGGGCCAGGTAGAGCTCGGCGGTCGCCACCGCGTCGGCGACCGCGTCGTGCGCCTGGTGCGGCGGCAGACCCAGGACCGCCCGTGCGCCGACCAGGTCGCGCGGCATCCGTTGTCCGCTACCGGTCGCGCGCTGTCGCCGCCGGAAACGTTGGATCAGCGCGACCGTGTCCACCACGCGCGGCTCCGGCCACCGCTGCCCGGTCGTCTCACAGGCCCGCCGCAGCACGGTCACGTCCAACGAGGCGTGATGGACCAGCAGCGCCTCATGCGCCGAGATGCGCCGTAGGAGCCCTGGCAGCACCTCCGCCAGCGGCGGTGCCGTCGCGACGTCGCTCGGCAGCAGGTGGTGCGCGACGATGCCCTCGGTGGCGGAGCGTCGAGCCGGCCGCACCAACGTCGAGGTCGCCGCACCGATCCGGACGGCATCGCCGACGATCGGCACCGTGCCGATGGCCAGCACCTCGGCGACCTCCGGATCGAACCCCGTGGTCTCCAGATCGAGTGCGAGCAACGATGCCGGCGCCCGGCCCCGTCCGGCCGGCGAACGGTGGCGCAGCCGCGCCAGCACGCTCAGCGCGACACCTCGTCGCCGCCGAGCCGGGCGATCGTGGCCTGCTGGACGCGTGAGATCGCGACGAACGCCTCCTTCAGGTGCTTCCGCCGGCTCGGGATCATGCCGTCGAGCCTGATCCGGTTGGTGGCCTCGCCGCCCCCCCGTCGCGACTCGAGCTGCAGGTCCAGCCGCAGCCGCTGCAGGAAGCCGAACGCCTCCGTCAGTTCCGCTGCCGCGTCCCGGCTGAGACCACCGTGCTCGGTCGCGGCAGCCAGTCGGTCCAGCGTGGAACGGGCCGTGCTACCGGCTTCGACGGCGAGCACACGTGCCAGCGCGACGATCGGGTTGATGCCGCCGGCCTTGAGGTCCACCGTGCCGTCCGCGGTGCTGCGCAGCCGGTGCAGCAGCCCCAGCGGTGGCCGGGACGTGGCCGCGGAGGCGGCCATGCGCGCGAGCAGTACCCCGTCGTGCCGGTGCTCGAGGACCACCTCGTCGAGGTCGCCGACGTCGAGGTCGCCGGCCACGACGCGGTGGTCGAAGAAGATGCTCGTCTCGTAGAGGGCTCGCACGTCCGGTTCCGCCAGCCACCGCTGGTAACGCTCGCGCCACACCTCGACGGGTCCGGACCAGTTGGTCGCCATGACCCCGCCCGGGCACCGGGGCAGGCCGGCGTCGGCGAGCTGGTCGGTGACGTCCTCGGCGAGGTGCTGGAACCACGAGGCACCATCCGCGTCCACCTCGCCGTGGACGAGCGCGTGGTCCTGGTCGGTCAGCAGCGTCTGCTCCCTGCGGGCGTCGGAGCCGAGCGTGAGCCAGGCGAACGGCGCCGGCGGGGTCCCGAGCTCCTCGGTGGCCAGTTCGATCGCCCGTCGCACGAGCACGTCGGTCAGCAGCGAGATCGCCCGGGTCGCCTCCACCGGCGTGATGCCGCCGGCGAGCAGGCCCGCGACGGTTGCGTGGAGCCGTTCCGGGAAGCGATCCGCGCCGCCGCGCGGGGTGGTCGCGAGTTCGCGATGGACGTGCAGCGGGCTCGACGCGTCGTGTCGCAGCAGGTCCCCGGTGGTGATGATGGCCCGCAGCCGGCCATCCCGTTCGACGCCGAGATGGTGCAGGCCGCGCTCCAGCATCCGGATCCGTGCTTCGATCAGGGGGGTGCCGGCATCGACGGCGAGGATCGGACTGGACGCAACCTCGGCGCCCGGCGTGCTGGGGCCGCGATCGCGACCGAGCACCCGGTCACGCAGGTCGCGCGTGGTGACGATGGCCGGCGGGTCGCTGTCCAGCACCACGGAGCTGACCCCCTGCTCCCGCATCGTCCGCGCGATCCGACCGACGGCGGCGTCGGCCGGCACGGTCACCAGTTCCCGGGTGTTGAGCGAGCTGACGGGCGCCAACGTCGGTGTGGCCGACCCGCCTCCCACCCCGCTCGAGGCGGAGCGAAGACGGCTGGCCAGGTCCCGCGTGACCTGCTCGGCGAAGACCGGGTCGCGGGCGAGCTCCAGGACCACGCGGCGCGGCAGGCGGTAGACGAGCAGGTCCTCGACCGCGTCCACGTCGAACTGCGGAGGCTGGTCGTGCAGCACGGACGGCAGCCCGAACCACTCGCCGGGTTCGACGCTGCGGAGCGGTACCCCGTCGAGCGACAGCAGCGCCGTGCCCTTGCGCACCACGTTGAGGTGGCCGCACGGCTCCCCGCCACGGTGCAGCACCCTGGTGCCTCTCGCGACGTAGGTGACCTCGAGGTCGGCCAGCGCGGACGCGAACACGGCAGGGTCGAGCTGGTCGAAGGGTGGCAGCCCGCGCAGGAACGCCTCCGGGCCGAGCGCCCGCTCCGGCTGGTCCTCGCCCACGCCCGCCCCCTCCGAAGAACGGGTCGACCCTACTCGACGGTGGGAGCCGGACCGGTCCGAGCGGGGGCGCGTGGCGTCGGGCGGTGCCGGGGAGGAGACCGGGCACCTAGGCTCCGAGCGGGCGGGAGGACCGCGATGGCGCGTCAGGATCCCGGGTCCGAGGACCCGGGCTGGTTGGAGGCCGACGGCCCCTCCGAGGTGGTGGCGGCGGCGAAGACCCAGCGGCGCATCGCGATCGGCTACGTGCTCGTGTTCGCGATCGCCATACTCGCCGTCCCCGCCGTGACGGTCGCGCTGCCGTGGTGGTCGGGCTCCCGGCTGCTCGGTGGCATGTCCCCGAGTTTCGTGACGGTCGCGGGCGGTCTGTACGCCTTCTTCCTGTTCCTCGGGGTCGCCGCTGCGCGCCTCGCACGGCGCGTGGAGGGACAGATGCTCGGCACCTCCGAGGACGAGGGCCCCGAGCCGTGAGCGGCGTCGACTCCGTGAGCCTGGTCGTCCTGGCCATCGTCGCCGTGTTCGTGTCCGTCGTGGCCTGGCGCAGGACCCGAGCGACGACCGTCGACTTCTTCCTCGCCGGACGCCGCACCGGCATGATCACCAACGCCGCCGCGATCTGCGGCGACTACCTCTCGGCCGCATCGTTCCTCGGTGTCGCCGCGGCGGTCTACGCCTCCGGGTCGGACGGTCTCTGGTACGCGACGGGCTTCGCGGCCGGGTTCGTGCCGGTCCTGCTGTTCGTGGCGGCACCGCTGCGCCGGCTGGGCACGGTGTCGTTGCCGGACTTCCTGGCCGTGCGCTTCCGCTCCGACCGGCTGCGCGTCGCGGCCGTCGTGGCCGTCGAGCTGGTCATCCTCAGCTACCTGGTCCCGCAGGCGGTCGGTAGCGGGCTGACCTGGGAGCTGCTCATCGGGGAGGGCATAGCCGGGCTCTCCCCGTACGCGACCGGCGTGGTCGTCTCCACGCTCGCCGTGTCCGGCATCGTGGCCATCGGTGGGATGCGCGGGACCACCTGGAACCAGGCGTTGCAGTTCGGTTTCCTGCTCGCGGTGGTGATCTGGCTCAGCGCGCTGTCGTGGTCGGGTGGCTTCTCCTATCCGGCGGCGGTGGAGGAGGCGAGCGCCGCCCCGCTGCAGGTCGTGGTCGGTGACGAGCTGGTCACCGTCCGAGACCGCCTCCGCGGCGGAGCCGCCACGTTCGGTGAACCCGGAGGGCGCTACGGGCCGATGGGTCAGCTGGCGCTGCTGGTCACGCTCGTGCTCGGCACCGCTGGTCTGCCGCACGTCATGAACCGCTACTTCACGGCCGCAACGGGGAGCGCGGCGCGTATGGCGACCGTGTGGGTGCTCGGCCTTGCCGGCTCCTTCTACGCCCTCGCCGTCATGCTCGGTACCGCCGCGCGCGTGCTGATCGCGGAGCAGGCCGACCAGCCCTGGTTGGGACCGCTGACCGTGGACGGTGTGCTGCGCGTGCCGGAGCACGCCCTGCTGGTGCTCGGGCGGTTACTGGCGGGTACCCCGGGGCTGGCGGTGGTGTCGGCGGCGGCGTTCGCGGCGATGGTGTCCACGATCGGCGGCTTGCTGCTCGCCGCGGCCGCGTCCTTCGGGCACGACGTGTTCTCCCGCATCCTGCGGCCACATGGGGGTCCCCGTGACGCGGTCGTGGCGGGTCGCGTCGCCGTTCTCGTCGTCAGCGTCCTGGCAGCCGTCGCGGCGCTGGCGGTCGAACCGGCCCAGCTGCTGACCACCTTCCCGTCGCTGATCGCGACGATGGTCACGTGGGCCTTCGCGCTGGCCGGGTCGGCCCTGACCCCCGTGCTGCTGCTGGGCATCTGGTGGCGGGGGGCCACCACCCGGGGCGCCGTGGCCGGCATCTGGGTCGGCGGGGCACTGGCGGTGTTCGCGCTCACGGTCGGGCTCGTCTCGGGAGCGGACCCCGCCGATGGCTGGGGGGCGGTGTTGTTGGCTCCGACGCTGGTGACGGCCCCGGTGTCGGCGCTGACCATCGTGCTGGTCTCCCGACTCGACGCCGACCAGGGTGTCGTCACGGCCGTGTGGACCCGCATGCACGGCACCGCGGAGGACCGTTGGGCGGAGCGGGTCGCGCGGGCGACGTTGCGGACGCGTCGATGATCGCCCCGTGACCCGCACCGTCGGACCGCTCGTCCTGGCCGTGACCGCGCTCTGGACCGTGGTCACGGTGGTCAGCCAGGTGCTGGCCGAGCCGCCGTTGTCCCCCTTGGTCACGATCGCCGCTGGTGTGTTGCTGACCAACGTGCTGATCCTCGGGTACGGCTCGACGTTGCGCGGTCCCCGCCAGCCGCGACCACGGGCGCCGCGGCCGCCCCGCCGGCAGGAGCGCTCGGACGTTCTACCCGCCGGGCTCACCGAGGACGCGGCGGACCAGGCGGTGTCGCTGTTGCTGCCGCTGCTCGGCGGCGACGCCGTCTCCATCACCGACCACGAACGCATGCTGGCCTTCGCCGGACCCGGCCACGACCACCACGCCCGCGGCAGCCCGCTGTACGCGCCGGCCCGCGAGGAGGTCCTCAGCTCCGGGCGCACCCTGGCCGTCTCCGGTCGTGGCGACGACGTGATCGGGTGCCCCGACCCAGGCTGCCCGTTGCGGTCCGCCGCGATCGCGCCACTGCGTGTGGGCGAGCAGGTCATCGGCTCGGTCACCGTCTACCGCCAGACCGACGATCCGCCTCGGCTCGCGCTGGTCGAAGCCGCCGCCGGGATCCTGTCGCTGCATCTCGAGCTGGGCGAGCTGCAGTCGCGGGAACGCCGCGCCAGCGACGCGGAGCTCGACGCGTTACGGGCCCAGATCAACCCCCACTTCCTGTTCAACACCCTGAACACGATCGCGAGCCGCATACGCACCGACCCCGAGGATGCCCGGCAACTGCTGGTGAGGCTGTCCGATTTCCTGCGTCACGCGTTGCGGCCCTGGGGTCAGTTCGCGGGCTTCTCCCAGGAGTACGCGTTCGTGCGCACCTACGTGACGCTGGAGCAGGCGCGCTTCGGCGACCGGCTCAACGTCGAGTACGACATCGATCCCGCCGTGCTCGGGGTCGAGATCCCCGTGCTGATCGTCCAGCCGTTGGTCGAGAACGCGATCAAGCACGGAGCCACGGGCAAGGTGGGTCGCACGACGGTCCGGCTCCGTGCCCGGGTCGACCCGCTGTCACGCACGGTGGGGGTCACCGTGAAGGACGACGGCGTGGGCATGGACGGGCCGACACGCGAGGCCGTGCTGGCCGGGGAGCAGGTCTCGGACTCGAGTGGGGTCGGGTTGTCCAACATCCGTGCGCGGCTAGAGTTGTTGTTCGGCGACCGGCACCGCTTCGACGTCCGGTCGGCGCCGACCACGGGGACGACGATCCACCTCGAGATCCCGCTGCGGTGAGCCGCGGAGTGGCTTGCGAGGGAAGGGAGCCCGACGGTGCGCGCACGCGCCCTGATCGTCGACGACGAGGCGCCTGCCCGTGAGGAGCTCCGCCACCAGCTCGGGTCGTTCACCGACGTGGTGGTGGTGGGGGAGGCCACGACGGCCGAGGAAGCCGAGGTGCTGATCGAGTCGGTCGGCTACGACCTGGTGTTCCTCGACATCCGGATGCCCGGCGCGGGTGGCCTGCTGCTCGGTCATCGGCTCCAACGCCTGGAGGACCCGCCGGCCGTCGTGTTCACCACCGCGTTCGTGGACCACGCCGTCGAGGCGTTCGACCTCGGGGCAACCGACTACCTGGTCAAGCCCTTCGATGCGGACCGGTTGCGACGCGCCGTGGACCGAGCCCTGGCTGACGTGCCACCGCAGGTGCGGGAACAGGTTCGTCGCGAGCGGACCGACGCCGGCGACCCCACCGGGAGCGACGTCGCCGGCGTGCCGGTCCCGCGGGGTGACGACGAGCCGCGTGCGTCCGCACGAGAGGGCACCGTGCGCATACCCGTGCACAAGGGTGACCGCATCGTGTTGATCGAGGAGCCGCGTATCGCCTTCGCGGAGGCGGCACGCGGCTACGCCTACCTGACCCTCGCCGCGCTGCCAGCCGGCCATCCCCTGTCGGGCGCCGAGCGGCTCCTGACGAGTCACACGCTGGTCGACCTCGAGGAGCGCTGCTCGGATGCCTTCGTGCGGACCCACCGGTCCTACCTGGTCAACCTGCGTCACGTGCGCGAGGTGGTGCGCCAGGTCGGTGGCGGGCTGAGCCTGCTGATGGGGGACCGGCAGCGCACCCTGGTGCCCGTGGCCCGACGGCAGGCTGCGGAGGTCCGTCAGGCGTTGGGGGTCTGAGCCGTACTTCGTGACGCCCTCGGCCTCACTCGAGCCACGCCCAGGCCTTGGACTCGTCGTCGTGCGGGAAGGTCTCGATCTCGATGCCCGACAGGCCCTTGGCCGCTCGGGCGAGCAGGCCGCTCCCGGTGTCGTCGCTGACGACCGCGACGCGTTCGATGTCGTCCTGATGATCGTTGACGAACCGGAAGCGGTCGTCCAGTGCAGCGAAGAAGGACGACAGTGAGAGGTCCTTCAGCCGGAAGAGCAGCCGGACCTTGCCGTGGCGGGCGATGTCGTCCCGGAGCTCGCTCGCGGCCTGGGTGTACTCGTCCTCGGTCACATCACCTGCCAACGAGTACCCGATCACGTGGTCGTGGCTCTGTTCCAGGCGGCGGATCATCGCGTGGCCTTCTCTCGGGAGGGGCTGCCCTCGGAGGTGCTGCCTCTCGACGAGGATAGAGGCACACGAGTGCGTGACTCCCCGACCCACGGACAGCGGCCACCGCGCTCGATGAGCCCCGGACCCGGGCCAGAGGCTTTGGACCCTGGTGCCCTCCTCCAGTCGGGTGATGCTCGACGGAGGGAGTCCGTCCTCCCGGTGGAGTTCGACCATGGGCACATCGATCCGCGCACTCGTCGTCGTGACCACGCTCCTCGCGGGTCTCCTCGCGTCGGGTACGCCGGTCAGTGCCGCGCCCCCGTCCAACGACGACTTCGATGACGCCACGCTCATCACCACGCTCCCCTTCATCGACCGCCTCGACGCCTCGGAGGCCACCAGCGCTCCCGACGACCCCTCCTGCTTCGGCTCCGAGGCGAGCGTCTGGTACGCCTTCACACCGGCTGAGGACGTGACCGTCGAGGCCACGACGTTCGGTAGCCGCTACGACACCACGCTCTCCGCCTGGACCGGGACGCGTGGCGACCTGGACCAGATCGCCTGCAGCGACGACGCTCCCGGGGGCGTCCACTCCCGCGTCGTCTTCGCCGCCTCGGCGGGCACCACCTACCACCTGATGGTGGCCGCCTTCCCGGACACGGCCAGCGGCATCCTCACGATCTCCGCTTGGGAGACCGGACCGCTACCGGCCAACGACGACTTCGACCAGGCCACCCCGATCGACTCCCTGCCCTTCTCCGACTCGCTCGACGCGTCGGCTGCGACCCGTGCTGCCGACGACCCGGAGTGCGCCGAGCCGGGTGTGTCGGTCTGGTACTCGTTCACCCCTGGCAGCAACATGCTGGTCGAGGCGAACACGTTCGGCAGCGACTACGACACCACCCTCTCCACGTGGACCGGTGAGCGTGGCGACCTGCAGCGGGTGGCCTGCAACGACGATCAGGGCGAAGGCCTCCAGTCACAGATCCTGTTCGTCGCCCGCGCCGGCGTGACCTACCACCTCATGGCCGGCACTTTCGGCGACTCCCCGGCGGGGCAGCTCGAGCTCGTCGTGGACGAGCGAGCGCGGGACGACGGAGGCTTCGACTGCCCGACCGACCTCTGGCTCTTCGAGGACGTGTCGGAGGCGAACGTCCACCTCGGTTCCATCCGGTGCGGGACCTACCTCGAGATCGTCCGCGGCTACCCGGACGGGACCTTCCGACCCGAACTCGGCGTGCGCCGTGACCAGATGGCGAGCTTCATCGCCCGGACGGTGACCGCCGCAGGGGTCTCCCTCCCCGAAGCCCAGCACGGTTTCGCCGATCTGGGCGGCAACGCGCACGAGGAGGCGATCGGGCAGCTCGCCGCCGCTGGGATCGTGCGGGGGACCACGAGCACGAGCTACTCGCCCGCCCGTGTCGTCACGCGCGACCAGATGGCCACCTACCTGGTGCGGACGCTGGAGTGGTCACGCGACGAGCAGCTCACGGCGCCACGGAGCCCCTACACCGACATCGCCGGCAACACGCACCGCCGGTCGATCGACGTCGCCCACGACCAGGGACTCACCGTGGGTCGGACGCCGACCACATACGGTCCACGCGACAGCGTCCGGCGGGGCCAGTCGGCCACGTTCGCCATGCGCTTGCTCGGGCGGATCATCGCCGACTGACCGTCCGCGGGCTCCATGAAGGATGAGATGCCGCCCTCCGGGTCTCGGTTGCCGGTGCGTCGACGGGTCGGGGATGGGCCGGTCCGTCCCCGATGTAGGTGGTCGTTGCCGAGGTGGGTGCTCCGCGGTACCGGCATGGTGGGTGGAAGACAACGACCGGGAGCTCATCGTGGCGCCGACCTCGACCAACACCAGCCCTGCCGACACCGAGGTGGCGCAGGCGTTCCTGCGGGCCGTCGTGAGCCGGGACGAGCGGAGGTTGCGCGGGTTGCTCGCCGACGACGTGTGGGTGCGGGCGATGCTCGTACGCGAGGTCGTCGAAGGTCACGGCGTGGACGTCGCGGTCGAGCTGTTCCATGGTTGGTTCGGAGCGGCGGCGGAGATCCAGGTCCTGCTGGCCACGACCTCCCCGGTCGCCACTCGGGAGGTGGTGACCTACCGGCTCCGCCTGCGTCCCGCCTGGGCACCCGAGGTGTGGCATCTGATCGAGCAGACCGGCTACCTCCGGGTCCGCGACGGTCGCATCCGGCGGATCGACCTCGTCTGCACGGGCTTCGTCCCCGAGCCCGAGCTGCCGCCCGAGCGGGTGGCGACGAGCGCTGCCAGCCTCCGCGGGACCGGCGGAGAGCTCCGCGACGCTGCCGCCCGAAGTAGGGTCGGCTCCACTGCGGGGTCCCGAGGCGAGGTCAGCGATGACACCGGGTGACGTGCCGGAGGGCGAGTCGACGGTCGAACGCCGGCCCCCGCGCCTCGCGTCACCCGATGAGGCCGCCGAGGTCGCCCGGCTGCTGCACGACTTCAACGTCGAGTTCGACACGCCCACACCCGACGTCGAGGTGCTGGCTGCCCGTCTACGCGTGTTGCTGGCCGGCGAGGACACCTTCGCGATCCTGGCGGGGAGTCCCGCGGTCGCGGTGGCACTGGTGACCCTGCGACCGAACGTCTGGTACGAGGGGCTGGTGGCGCTGCTCGACGAGCTCTACGTCGAGCCCGAGCTGCGCGGCCGTGGCATCGGGTCGGCCATGATCGGTCTGCTGCTCGACACCGCTGTCGCCTGGGGTATCGACCTGATCGAGATCAACGTCGACGAGGCGGACGTGGACGCGCAGCGCTTCTACGAGCGGCACGGGTTCTCAGCGGGGGCCGTCGACTCAACGGAACGTGCCTTCTACTTCTCCCGAGACCTCACGAGCTGACGGGCTCATGTCGACACGTCGCCCGAGCAGCCCGGCCACCATCGGCGAGGTGCTGAGCTCCCACCGTCAACGGCGGCTGGTCGGACGCACGGCCGAGCTCGAGCTGTTCCGAGCCGCGGTCCTCTCGGAGCAACCGGATTTCTCCGTGATGCACCTCCACGGTCCCGGTGGGATCGGCAAGACGAGCCTGCTCGAGGCCTTCGCCGACACCGCAGCGTCCCACGGGGCGACGGTGATCCGGCTCGACGCCCGGGAGCTCGTCCCCTCGCCGAGCGCGATCCGGGATGCCATGCGTCGCGTGGTCGACGTACCGCCCGACGGACCGATCCACGTCGAGGAAGCACCGCTCGTGACGCTGATCGACGCCTACGAGCGCTTCGCACCGATCGACGACTGGATCCGCGAGCAGCTCGTCCCACGGTTGCCGGTCGGCGCGCTGATGATCCTCGCCGGCCGCGCGCCCCCCGGGCCGGGTTGGCGGGCGGATCCGGCATGGCACGATCTGTTCCGGGTGGTGTCGCTGCGCAACCTCGGGCCCGACGAGAGCCGCGACTACCTCGTCGCCTGTGGGGTCGACCCGGCGCTCCACGACCGGTTGATAGCCCTCACCCACGGCCATCCGCTGGGCTTGTCCCTGTGCGCCGACGTCGTGCTGCGGGGAGGCGAGGTGGGCGAGGACACGTTGCGCCCGGACCTCGTCGGCGACCTCCTACGCAGCTTCGTGGACGTGGTCCCGGACGACCGCCAGCGCATCGTGCTGGCCGCTTGCGCTCAGACGCGGGTCACCACCGAGGCGCTGCTGCGCGAGGTGCTCGGAAACGGCGATGCCGCGGTGGAAGCGCACGAGGCGTTCCTCTGGCTCCGTGAGCTGTCGTTCATCGAGGCCGCGCCCGACGGGGTCTTCCCGCACGATCTCGCGCGGGACGTGCTCGACGCGGACCTTCGGTGGCGGGATGCGGAGGAGTACGCCCGCATCTTCCGACGCGTGGCCGGGTACGCGCACGAGCGGCTGCGAGGGTCGCTCGGCCGAGCGCAGCAGCGCAGCATCTCCGACCTGAAGTTCCTCTTCCGCCACATCCCCGGCATCCTCTCGCCGATCGACTGGGAGGCGTGGGGCCAACACCACCCGGAGCCGGCGACGCCGCAGGACGAAGCGGCCGTCCTCGACCTGATCGCCACACACGAGGGCGACGAGGCGGCCGGCATCGCCGCAGGGTGGTGGACGGCGCAGCCGGAGGGGTTCTCCGTCGTCCGCGGCGACGACGATCGCGTACGGGGCGTGATCTGCGTGCTCGATCTCACAGCCGCCGGCGAGAGCGAACGGGCAGCGGACCCGGGCGCCCGGGCCGTATGGGAACACGCGCACGCGCACCGGCCACCACGTCCTGGCGAGGTGGTGACCCAGACCCGCTTCGTCGTCGACCGGGATGCGTACCAGGGTCCGTCGCCGACGCTGAACGCCGTACCCATCGTCACGCTGCAGCGGCAGCTCGCGGCCCGCAACCTCGCCTGGGACTACCTGACGATGCGTGATCCCGACGTGTGGGACGGCTTCTTCGCGCTCGCCGACCTCCACCGGGTACGGGAGGCGGACTTCGAGGTCGCGGACCGACGTTTCGGGGTGTTCGCCCACGACTTCCGGGTGCGCCCCGTCGACGATCTCATCGAGCTGTGGATCGAGCGGTCCCTGGCCCAGGACCCCACGCTGCGGGCGGAGCCCGACCGAGCACCGCAGGTGCTGTCCCAGGCGGAGTTCGCCGATGCGGTACGGCAGGCGCTGCGCGACCTGACACGACCGGACCTGCTCGCTCGGAACCCGCTCACGGGCACGCGGCTCCTGCACGAGGGATCCGGCGAGGTGGCATCGGACGCCGCGGCCCTGGAGTCACTGGTGCGTCGTGCCGTCGATGCCCTGCGCCAGCATCCGCGCGACGACAAGCTGTTCCAGGCCGTGGCGCGGACCTACCTCGACCCGGCGCCCACCCAGGAGGCAGCCGCCGCACGCCTCGGCCTGCCGTTCAGTACCTACCGCCGTCATCTCACGCAGGGCGTCGAGCGCGTCGTGGCGTGGTTGTGGGATCGCGAGGTGTACGGCGCCGTCGGCGAGCAGGGGTGAGCAGGACCGAGCAGTGATCGGTCTGGAGACCGAATGGTCCGCACGTGCAGCCTCGCTCGTGACGACGAGGAGGTGGCCGTGGACGGTGACGGCGAGGGACGAGCCGTGGTGGTGGGCGGAGGGATCGCCGGGCTGCTCGCTGCTCGCGTGCTCGCGGAGCGCGAGCTCGACGTCCTCGTACTCGACCGCGACGGCTTCGGTCCGGACCGGAGCGGGCCGCGCCGGGGCGTGCCGCAGGGACGCCACATCCACGCCCTCCTGCCGCGAGGACGGCAGATCCTCGAGCAGCTCTTCGCGGGGATCACGCGGCAGCTCGTCGACGCCGGGGCGCCGTCCGGCGACCTTCTGGCCGACACCCGTCTGCACCTCGGTGGCCACCGGTTCGCCCGGACGCACGCCGATCTGACGACGGTGAGCGTGAGCCGGCCATGCCTCGAAGCGGCCATCCGGGGCCGGGTACGGGAGCTGTACAACGTCACGTTCGCGCCGGCGTGCGACGTGCTCGGGCTGGTGACGACCCCGGACCGCCGTCGGGTCCGCGGGGTGCGGGTCCTACGGCGCGCCGACGGCAGCGCGGAGGAGGTGCTGACGGCTGGGCTGGTCGTCGACGCGATGGGGCGCGGTTCGCGGACCCCGCGGTGGCTCCGCCAGATCGGTTGTGCCCCGCCCCGTGAGGAACGGGTCGTGAGCGACCTCGGGTACGCGACCCGCCACTACCGACTGCCTCACGAGGTGCTCGGCGGGGACTGGGGGACGCTCCAGGGTCCGACGTCGGCCCGCCCACGCGGTGGCGTCCTCGCCCGGATAGAGGGCGATCGCTGGATCGTGACCCTGTTCGGGCTGCTCGCCGACCATCCGCCGACGGACCCGGAGGGGTTCGTGGACTTCGCCGACTCGCTGACGTTCCCGGACGTCGGCAGAGCGCTCCGAGCCGGCGAACCGCTCGACGGCCCGATCGCGTTCCGCTTCCCGGCGAGCGTCCGGCGGCGGTACGAGCGCCTGCGCCGCTTCCCCGAGGGGCTGCTGCCGATCGGGGACGCGGTGTGCAGCCTGAACCCGATCTACGGCCAGGGGATGACCGTGGCCGCACTCCATGCCCTGGCGCTCCGCGACCACGTCGGGCCGGACGGGTCGTCCGATGCACGCCAGTGGCTGCGCAGTACCGCCCGGATCGTCGACGTCCCGTGGGACATGGTCGTCGGAGGGGATCTCGCGATCCCCGGTGTCGAGGGGCCGCGCACGGCGAAGGTGCGTCTCCTCGGGGCCTACGTGGCCAGGCTCCACGCAGCCGCGGCGCTCGACCCGGGGCTCGCCGTCGCCTTCGCGCGGGTCATGGCCATGGTGGACCCGCCGGAGGCGCTCCTGCGTCCCTCCACCGCTGCGCGCGTCCTGCTCGCACGCCAGCGAGCGGCTCGCCCCGTCCCGGGAGCGAGCTCCCCCCGCACCGGTCCCGATGCGACGGAACGGGTCCAGGAGGAGATCGCACGATGAGAGACGTCCGGATGTTGATCGCCGCCCTCGTCCTTCCCGGCGCGGTGCTCGCCGCGAGCGCCATCGCCCTGTGGCTCTTCCTCCGTTCTGAGGACCACGGGGTCCGCGCGGGAACGGCGCGCCGCTGCCGGCCCTAGCCCGCGAGCAGCGAGTCGAGCTTCTCGTAGCCTTCCCGCACGCCGACCTCCATGCCGCTGGCGACGAACGCGTCGCGACCCTCGAACGAGTCGACCAGCGAGGTCCCGGTCAGCCGGCAGCGTCCGCCCGGCAACTCGACGAGCTCCAGCCGTTCGAGCGAGACGCTGTCGGGGAAGCCCTCGAAGGCGAAGGTCTGCACGATGAGTTCGTCGGCACGGACCTCGTGGAACGAGCCGAAGAACCGGTAGGTGCCATCGTCGCCACGGTGCGAGTAGCGCCACGATCCCCCTGACCGGAAGTCGTAGTGGTCGACCTCCATCGTCAGCTCGTGTGGGCCGAGCCACCGCTTCAGCAGCTCCGGGTCGGCATGGGCGGCGAAGACCCGAGCCGGGGGCGCGTCGAACTCGCGCACGATGTGCACGAGCGGGACGTCCGGGTCGACGATGATCTGCGTGTCGCGGGTGTCGGTGGTCATGCCGTCGCTCCTTCTCCTCGTGGTGGCGTGTTGTCGCTGGCTGGTGCCACGGGCCGTGGCCCGGCGTCCTCGTCGGTCGCCGCGAGCAGCTCGTCGAGCCGCCGGTAGCGCTCCTCCGTCCGGCGGCGGAACCGTTCGGCGAACGCCGCCATCAGGTCGAACACCTCGGCGTCGAGCTGCACGGGGCGCCGGCGGCCCTCCCGGCGGCGGGTCACCATGCCGGCGTCCTCGAGGACCTTCAGGTGCTTCGCGACCGCCTGGACCGAGACGTCGTAGTCGCGCGCCAGCTCCGTCAGCGTCGCGTCCGCGTCCGCCAGGCGCGTGACGATGTCCCGGCGGGTCGGGTCGGCCAGCGCGGCGAAGGTGCGCGACAACCGGTCCGTCATCCCGTCGTACCTCCGGGCTCCAGAACGTTCAACCGAACGGTTCAACTATGCCACAGAGGCCGGCGATGGTCAACCGTTCGGTTGAACGAGAAGGACGACGTCCGGACCCCACGGGGGCGCGCTGCCGGCGAAGCCCCCGGCTCACACGGCCGTCGGGGGGTCAGGCCGGCGCGATGTTCTGGTGCAGCCGGAACAGGTTCGTCGGGTCGAGGCGTCGCTTCAGTTCACGGAGCCGGAGGTGGTTCGTCTCGCCGTGCGCGGCGATCAAGGTCCGGTCACCGCCCTCGAGGAACCCGGGGAAGTTGAGGTACTCGCGTCCGGTCGAGAGCTCCTGGAAGGCCTCGGCACAACCCCGGGCCCACCGTAGGTTGGCCTCGTCGTCCTCGGCCTCGGCCCAGTTGGCCTCGATCCCGAGCAGGAACGGCGCACCACGGTCGCCGTACGCCGTCGCCTCGGGGGCCACGCGGGACATCTCGCCACCGAGGTGCCACACGTCCAGCGTCGAGGCCGGCGACGGACGGCGTCGGGTCCATTCGACCGTGCGCGAGATCACCTCGTCGGAGAGGCCGGGGAGGTGCAGCGAGCGCCAGTAGTAGCGCTGCCCGTCCGGGTAGTCGGCATCGAAGAGCTGCTGCAGCTCGGCGAACGGCATCGGTCCGCTCAGATCCGCGATCGGCTCGTCGAACGACCTGATCGGACGGGTCAGGGCCTCCCCGTCGGCGACGTCGGTGGCAGCGCACGCCACCACGATCACGCACGGTTCGCCCCAGCGCTCCCGGGGGATGTCGTCCTCCTCGGGCACGGCGCCGCAGACCACCAGCGAGGAGACCTCGTCGGCGAGGTCCTCGGTCCAGTCACGGTAGGAGCGCAGGACCTCCTCGGCCCTCGCGATCGGGTGGATCACGAAGGTGACGAACACCTCGGGACCGACCGGGTGGAGCTGGTAGGTCAGCTCCGTGACGACCCCGAAGTTGCCGCCGCCACCGCGCAGCCCCCACAGCAGCTCCGGGTCGCGATCGGCGTCGACCTCGTGCACCGTGCCGTCGGCGGCGACCAGCGTGGCGGCGACCAGGTTGTCGCAGGCCAGGCCGTGCTTGCGGCGCAGCCAGCCGAGGCCCCCGCTGAGGGTCAGGCCACCGATGCCCGTCGCGGACACGACACCGCCGGGGGTCGCCAGCCCGTGCGCCTGGGTCGCGGCGTCCAGGTCGGCCCACGTGGCGCCACCTCCCGCACGCGCGCGCCCGGCGGCGGCATCGACGGTGACGTCGTTCATCTCCGAGAGGTCGATCACCAGCCCGTCGTCGACCCCGGCGGTCCCTGCGACGTTGTGTCCGCCCCCACGGACGGCGAGCGGCAGGTCGTGTTCCCTGGCGAACCTCACGCTGGTCCGCACGTCGTCGGTGCCGACGCAGCGCACGATGGCGGCCGGACGCCTCGGGGTGAGCCCGTTCCAGAGTGCGCGCGTCTCGTCGTAGCCGGTGTCGCCGGCCCCGACGGCTCGGCCATCGAGTTCGGTGGTCAGCGCATCGAGCGCCCGGGCGAGCTCACCGGGGACGCCGGTCGTGTCGGTCGTGTCGGTCGCGATGGTCATCGGGCTCCCTCTCGTCCCTCGGATGCGTTCGGTGATCGGCGCGGGTTCTCCCGCGACACGCGGCGAGCCTCCCAGGGCGGGTGACAGTCCGGTTCTCGATCGGTTGCGCGCCGGTGGATCCGTTCCCGGGGCCCGCCCGCCGACGCTCACTACCCTGGACAGATGTTGGACGTGCGGGTGCTCGGGCCGATCGAGGCGCGCAGCGACGACGAGGTCATCGTCCTGGGCAGCCGGGCCCAGCGCACCCTGCTCGCAGCGCTGGTCCTGGCTCGGGGCCGGTCCGTGGCGACCTCGGAGCTCGTCGACCTGCTGTGGAACGGCGATCCGCCGGCGACGTCCCACAACGCGCTGAAGAGCCACGTGTCACGACTCCGTCGCTCGCTGCGAACCGACGTCGTGGCCGCGCAGCCGCCCGGTTACGCGCTGACGGTGTCCCCGGAGCAGCTCGACGTGCACCGTTTCGAACGTGGGGTGCCCGAGGCGGACACCGTGACGGAGATCGACCGCCTGCTCGCGATGTGGCGCGGGCCGCCGTACGGGGACATGGCCGCCCACGAGCACTTCGCGGGCGAGGTCGCGAGGCTCGAGGAGCTCCACGCCCGGGGCCGACTCCGCCGAGCCGAGCTGCTGTCGACGGCGGGTCGGGTCGAGGAGGCGGCCGCCGCGTACACCGAGCTGGTCGGCGGCGATCCGCTGCGTGAGGCGGCATGGATCGGGCTGGTCCGGGCCCTGCACGCCGCGGGGCGTCAGGCCGACGCCGTCGCCGAGGCGCGTCGGTACCGCGAGCACGCCTCAGCCGTCGGCCTCGAGCCCTCACCGAGGTTCCTCGAGGCCGAGCACGAGCTGTTCACCACCGCGGCACCGGCGGTCGTGACGCGACGCCCGAGCTCCGCGGTGCCCGATCGACTCGCGAGCATCGTCGGTCGGCAGCGCGAGCTCGAGGAGGTCGAGGGGCTGTTGAACCGTCGTCGGCTCGTGACGCTGGTGGGACCCGGCGGGGTCGGCAAGACGACCCTGGCGTTGGAGGCGGCGCGCCACGTGGGCGACGACCTCCGCGACGGCGTGTGGGTCGTGACGCTCGCCGACATCGACGACGCCGCCTCCGTCGTGCCGGCGATCGTCCGGGCCGTCGGAGCGCCCGTCCGCGAGCCCCTCGACCGGTCGCTCGCCCACTACCTCGCGGGTCGGCAGGCCCTGCTGGTGGTCGACAACGCCGAGCACGTCCGTGAGGCCGTGCGCTCGGTCCTGCCCCGTCTGTTCGCCGGCGCCGAGCGACTGCGCGTCCTCGTGACCGGTAGACAGCCGCTGGACGTCGCAGGCGAGGTCGTCGTGCCCGTCCAACCGCTCGATCGGAAGGCCGCCGTCGAACTGCTGAACCAACGGGCGCACGATGCGGGGGCGCCCATCCCGAGCGGTCAGCAGGAGCTGGCGAGCGAGATCTGCGACCGGTTGGACAGGCTGCCTCTGGCCATCGAGATGGCCGCCGCGCGCCTGCGCGGGCTGGGGCTGATCGACCTCGCCGAGCATCTCGACGAACGGCTGCGGTTGCTGCACTCGGCCGAGGGCGGACGGCACGAGACCCTCGCGACCGTCGTGGGCTGGTCCTACGACCTGCTGGATGCCGACGGTCGCTCGCTGCTCGAGCAGCTGTCGGTCTTCGTGGGTGCCTTCGACCTCGCCGCGGCCGACGCGGTCTGTGACGTCCCGGACGTCACGGCCGGCGTCGCCGACCTGGTCGACCGCTCGCTCGTCTACCGGATCGTCGACGACGGCCGTGCACACTTCCAGCTGCTCGAGACGGTCCGTTCCTTCGCGGTCGAGCGGTCGCGTGCCACACGGACGCGCCGCGCGACCCTCGAACGGTTCGTGCGATACCACGTGGACCTCGCGGAGCGGATCGAGGCGGGCCTCCGCGGACCCGACGAGGCCGCCTGGGCCAACCTGCTCGACAGGCAGCTGCCCGACCTCGAGGCGGCTCACGCCCACGCGCTACAGCTCGAGGACGTCGATGCGGCCGTTCGCATCGCCAGCGCACCGTTCGTCTTCGTGTACCACCGCTTGCGTGCCGACGTCGGGGCCTGGGCGGACGCGACCCTGCCGCTGGCGCGCCGGACCGACCACCCCGGGACGTCGGCCGTGGCCGCCGTCGCGGCGCTCAACCGCCTGCACCGTGGTGACCTCGACGGCGCGGGTGCGCTGCTCGTCGATCTGCCCGACGAGCCGGTCGCGCGTCACGCACACGAGGTCCTCGGCGACCTGCACACCTACCGCGGCGAGCTCGACGCCGCCCTCGAGCACTTCCGCCGAGCCGAACGGTCGGCGCGCCGCGCCGACGATCGCTTCACGGTGTTGCACAGTCGGGGCAGCCAGAGCATCGTCCTCGGCTACGCGGGTCGCGTCGACGATGGGCTCGAGCTCGTCGAGGCGGTGCGTCGCGAAGCGGCCTCGGAGCGGCTGGCCATCGCGAGCGCGTGGTGCGACTACGCCGAGGGTGAGCTGTTGGCGGACGCGGAGCCCGACCGCGCGGTCGAGCTCGTCGAACGGGCGGTGGAGGTGGCCGACCGTGCCGGCTGGTGGATGCTGGCCGGCGTCGGCCGTCTGACCGTCAGCTCGCTGCGGGCCCGAACGGTCGATCCCGTCGACGCGATCCCGGGTTTCGAACGGCTGATACGGCACTGGGAGGGTCTGGGCGACGAGACCCACCAGTGGACCACGCTGCGCAACCTCGTCGAGCTGTTCGTCCGACTCGGCGCGCACGCCCCTGCCGCCCGGCTGATCGGGGCCGTCAGCCGAGCGCCCCGGCCGTCGTTCGGCGCCGAGCGTGAGCGGCTCGAGGGGGCCGAGCAGACGGTGCGGAGGCACCTCGGCGACGGAGCGGACGAGCTGCTCCGGAGCGGCCGGAAGGACGACCTCGGGGCCGCCGTCGAGCTGGCCTCGGCCGCCCTGAGCGAACTGGGGTCCGCGCGTCCCGACGGGACCCGCGGGTCAGATGCCCAGGACCGCGCGGGCGATCAGGAAGTAGATGATCAGCCCGGTCGCGTCCACCAGCGTGGTGATGACCGGCGCTGACACCACGGCCGGGTCGATGTTGAACCGCCTCGCGAGCACCGGCAGCATGCCGCCCGCGAAGGACGCCCAGGTACAGATGACCAGCAGCGTCGCCGAGATCACGATGGCGAACTCGATGCCGTAGAAGACCCACACGATCGGGAAGCCGACCGCGCCGAGCATCAGCCCGAGGAGCAGACCCACCCGCAGCTCCCGGTGGAGGATGCGTGGGAGATCGCGGAACTGGACCTCACCCACGGCCATCGCGCGGATGACCACGGTCGCCGCCTGGGAACCGGAGTTGCCGCCGGTGTCGATCAGCAGGGGGATGAACAGGGCGAGCGCGACGACGGCTTCCAGGGTGTCCTCGAACGCCTCCAGCACGTTCACGGTGGCGACCGCGGCGAGGATGAGCACGAGCAGCCACACGGCTCGCTTGCGCGCGAGGTGGAGCACTCCGGCGTGGAGGTAGGGCAGGCCGAGCGGTTCCACACCACCGGAACGCTGGATGTCCTCGGTCTCCTCCTCCTCGATCACCTCCATCGCGTCGTCCACGGTGAGCACGCCCACCAGCCGGTCCTCGGTGTCCACCACCGGCAGCGCAACGAGGTCGGCCTCCTGGACGAGTCGTGCGGCCACCTCGCGGTCCTCGTCGACCCGGACGGAGTAGGTCTCCGGACGCACGAGCTCGCCGACCCTGGTACCGGTCCCGGCGGTGACGAGGTCGGGGAGATCGACGACGCCGACCAGCTTGCGCTGGTCGTCGGTGACCGGCAGCACGAGCACCTCGCGGGGGCGGAGCCCGGCGCGACGGACCTTCGCGAGCGCGTCGGCGGCGGTCTGCCCGGCGCGGACGTTGACGTACCGGGGGCTCATCGTGCGCCCGGCCGACTCCTCGGGGTAGCCGAGCAACCGGTTGGTGTTGTCACGGGCGTAGCCGGGAAGGTTGGCCAACAACCGGTTCGCGACCGTGGCGGGCATCTCATCGAGGAGTCGGGCACGGTCGTCGGCGTCGATGTGCAGGAACAGCTCGTACACCGACTCGTCCGCCAGCGCGTCGATCAGCTGCTGCTGGTCGACCGGGTCCAACGCCTCGAAGACCGCCATCGCGCGGTCCTTGGGCAGCAGCCGGAACACCACGGCCTGGTCTGTGGGCTCGAGCCGGGGCAGCTCCTCGGCGATGTCGAGCGCCCCGTTGTCGGCGAGCCAGTCGTTCACGGCCTCGAGGTCATGCGCGGCGACGAGTTCGGTGAGCTCGATGGTCTCCTGGGTCATGCCCACTCCTGTCGGACGGCGCGGCGTCCGCCGCGCGACGATCGCGCCGTACCGTCGGCGCGACCTGCCCGCCGTGGACTTCCCGGTCAGGGGGTCGCGACCGCCGAGCGGCGCACGGTTCTCGGTCTGCTGCTGGCGTCCAGCGGTCTCACCTCCTGCCACTCGTTGCGGTCAACACGTGGGCATGGTCCGGCGCGGGGCATGAAAGAGGGCCCCGACGGACGGGGCCCTGTGCGTGGCACGTCGACGTGCCGGCAGCCCAGTCGTCGAGCTTCGGCACTGCGGGGGCCATCAGCGAAGCCGTGAACGGCTCGCTGCCGACCGCGCTAGGTGGAGCCTTCGTTCGGCAACACCTGTTGACCCGTTGGCGTCTCTGGACGTTCCCGGGTGGCGGCCACATCACCCCCGCAGGAACCTCACCGAACGGGTCCTGCGGTCGCCTGGAGGGAACCAGGCAGCCACGACGCGCGTCAAGCGGGGACACCCGGCTCGGTGCGCGCACCGTCAGTGACGGTCCTCGGGTCGACGGCGACGCGACGGCCAGCCGGTGCGGGTCTCCGACAGGTCGCGGAGCACCGGACCTCCGGGTGCGTCCGCGCCCTTCGGGGTGTCGATGCGCTGGGAGCCGTAGATGCCCCGGTGCGAGGAGAACACGTACGCCACCACGCAGCCGACGGCGAAGTAGGGCAGCGCGCCGCTACCGAACAGTTCGAGTCCCATGATCGTGCAGGCCAGCGGCGTGTTCGTGGCGGCCGCGAACACGGCCACGAAGCCGACCGCCGCGAGGAGCTCGACGGGGACGTCGAGGGGGCCCGCCAGCACCGCACCGAGCGTGGCGCCGATCACGAACAGCGGCGTGACCTCGCCGCCCTGGAAGCCGGCGCCGAGGGTGATGGCCGTGAACAGCAGCTTGAGCGCGAAGGCGTACCAGACCACCTCGGCGCCCGTGAGGGAGTCGTCGATCAGTGGCAACGACAGGCCGAGGTAGTCGCGCGAACCGACCAGGAGCGTCAGGGCCACCACCAGCAGCCCGCCGATGAACGGGCGCAACGGGGGCCATGCGACGAGCACCGCGAAGGCCCGTTTGATCCCGTCCGTCAGTTCGGCGAACAGCACCGCGACCAGACCGAAGACGAGCGCCGCGAGCGCGACCTTGCCCAGCAGCGCCAAGCTCACACCGAGCGCGGCGACCTCGTAGTGGGGGGTCACGTCGTGGGGCAGGTCGAGCGCGTGGAAGGTCACGTAGCCGACCAGCGCCGCGGTCGACGCGGGCACGATCGCGTCGTAGCGGATGCGCCCGACCGACTGCACCTCGAGACCGAAGACGGCACCGGCCAATGGCACGGAGAACACCGAGGCGAAGCCGCCCGACACCGCGGCGATCAGCACGAGACGCCGCTCGTCCGCCGAGAGCCGGGCCACGCGCGCGAACCAGTCGGACAGCGATCCGGACATCTGGATCGCGGTGCCCTCCCGGCCGGCCGAGCCGCCGAACAGGTGGGTGACCCAGGTCCCGACCAGCACGAGCGGCGCGAGCCGTCGGGGAACCCAGCGTCCTCGCGCGTCGCCTCGGGCCCCGTCCGCGGCCAGACCGTGGATCTCGTCGAGGATGAGGTTGTTGCCGGCCGCCGACCGGCCACCGAGGTAGTGGTAGGCCAGCCCGACGGCCAGCCCACCGAGCGGGAGGGCGAACAACAGCGCCGGCGTCACCTCCCGGACATCGGTCACGACCGCCAGGCCGAAGAGGAACACGGCCGACGAGACGCCGGCGAGCACGCCGATGACCGAGCCGTGGAGGAGCCACTTGAGCAGGAAACGGAGCAACCTCGCGTGCTCGCGCCACTCGAAGCGCACGAGGTCGCGGGCGAGGTCGCCGAGCACGCTGGGATGCCAGATCGCGATCCGGTCGCCGGTCGACAGCTGCCGTCCGCACCGGGGGCATCGGGTCGAGGGGCTCACCCGGCCACAGCGGGGACACCGGTGCGCGGGACTCATCGGTTCGGGCTCATCGGTTCCGGACCCATCGACTCGGACCGTGTCGTCGAGGCGGTCCGAGCCGGTCCGGGGCCCCACCGCACGCTGGGCAGCGTCCGCTGCCCGCCGTCAGTAGGAGCCATCAGCCCGTCACGGGCGGTTCAGGGCGAGCTCCATCGCCACTGCCGGGACAGGCTAGCCGCCGGCGCACGAACGAGGGGGTCGGCGACCCCCCGGTTCGCCGACCCCCTCGCCTGCCGATCGTCCCCGCGGCCGATCGGCGGCCCCGCTGGGCTCACCGGCGGTTCGCTCACCGCCGGGGCGGGCCCCGCGCTCCGGCACCGCACCGGACGAGCCGATCGCCCTGTCACCGACCGCCCGGCGCGGTGCCTCACCTACCCAGAGAGCCGGCTGGCGCCGGTGATACCGCTGCGTTCACTTCGGGCGGCGAACGGACACGACCGGACGTCAGACGCTCACCCATGCCGTCTCGACCGCGGCACCCCCGTCCGACCAGACACAGCGCAGCCGCAAGGGCCCCGTGGGGACCGTGAGTGCGAAGCGACCGAGATCGTCCGTCTCCGTCGTCGCGGGACCGGGCTGCTCGGGACGGTGCGGCCGCTCGACCGTGACCCTCACCGCGCCGGCCGGCAGGCACTGTCCGACGAGGCGGCGACGGTCGCGTTCGGTCACGACCTCGATCTCCACCTCGCGGTCCCCCGCCCGGAACGAGAGACGCCGGGTCGCGAGGGCCGCCGAACGCACGCCGGCCGGCTCGGTGGCCTCGAACGAATCGAGGGTCAGCTCGGCGAGCTCGGCGTCGAGGCGCAGGTGCGCGAGCATCGAGCGCGCCGCGAGCACGGTGTCGTCGGGGACCGGGTCGTGACCGGTGGCGAGCGCACGCAGACGCGCGAGCAGCTCCTCGTCGAGCTGCTCGTCGTGGCCGCGGGTGACGTCCCCGCCGCCCTCGCCGCCCTGCGCCTCGTCGCTCACCGCCTACCTCCTCTCATCTACCCGGAGTCTCGCGCTCAGGCGGTGATACCGCGTGTGCGCAGGTGCTCACGCAGTCGCCCGAGACAGCGGCGGCGTGTGGGGCCGATGCTGCCGATCGGCATGTCCAGCGCCGCAGCGACCTGCTCGTAGGCGGGGGGTGGATCGGCCATGAGCACGCGCAGCAGGGACCGGCACCGGTCGTCGAGTTCCTCGAGCGCCGCCCACAGGGCGGCGGCCTCGTCGGCGTCCACCAGGTCGACCTCGATGCCGGCTCCGGGGTCCTCGATGGCGTCGAGCTCCTCCTCGGCCGCTGGCCTGCTGCGCTCACCGCGTCGTAGCACCCGCAACGACTCGTGACGGGCGGTGGTCGCCAGCCAGCCGCCCACCGCCCGTGGCTCACGGATCCGGTCGAGGTGCTCGACCAGGCGCAGCCAGGTCGTCTGGAAGACGTCCTGGGCGTCCGCGTCGGCCAACCGGTGGGCGCGGAGCACCGACCAGACCAGGCCCGCGTAGCGTTCGATCAGACGGTCGAACGCGGCCTGGTCCCCGCCCGAGGCGGCCAGCACGTCCTCGGCCACGGCGGCCCGGTCCAGATCGGTGCCGGTCACCGCGACTCCACCCCCGTCCGTGCGCGTCCGTCGATCGGACGTGCGGAACGCTACCAACGGGCGCCGTTCGGCACCGGATCCGAGGCGCCGACGACCACGAACGCCGTGCGGGCGGCGAGGTCGGTCGGGCCCGTGAGCGGCGCGTCGAGGAGCGTCTCGTCGAGTGCGCGGTGAGGTGCGAGACCCGCGGCCAGGCGCTCGTGCAGACCGAGCATGAGCGGGGCGGTGGCCTCGTCGGGGATCTCCACGACGGGCGCCACGAGGCAGCGGACCCCGAGCCGCAGGAGCACGCTGCTCAGCCCCAGGACCGCGTGCTCACCGGGCGTCGAGACCGCGGCGGCCTCGCAGCTGGAGAGGATCAGCAGGGAGGGAAGGCGCGGCGAGCCCTCGAGCTCGTAGACCGTCAACGCCCCGTCGGCCAGCTCCAGGGCCGAGAACAACGGGTTGTCGCCGCGGAAGCGACCGTGGGTCGCGAGGTGGGCGGTGCCCGCCCGTTGCATGGCCTCGAGCACGGCGGCGACCGTCGCGTCCCGGCCGGTGAGGGTGGTCGCGCCCGGCTGTCGTTCGGCGAGGGCCTCGATCTCCGCTCGAGCGCCGGGCAGTCCG
>SKTG01000463.1 GCA_007118045.1 Nitriliruptoraceae bacterium | reverse complement strand
GGCGTCGAGGACGACGCCGCGGCCACCGACGGGACGGTCCCGGGCGGCGTCGACCTGGCCGCCGCGGCCGCCCGCCGAGAGCAGCTCCCGGCGCTGTTCGAGGCCTACGACGTGTCCGAGCAGCTACGCAAGGCGATGGGCCGCAAGGTCTGGTTGCCCTCCGGCGGTCACCTCATCATCGAGACCACCGAGGCGATGAAGGTGATCGACGTCAACACGGGGAAGTTCACCGGTGGCAAGGACACCAACCTCGAGGAGGTGGTGCTCAAGACCAACCTGGAGGCGGCGGACGAGATCGTCCGGCAGCTCCGGTTGCGCGACATGGGCGGCATCATCGTGATCGACTTCATCGACATGCTCCTCAAGGCCAACCAGGAGCAGGTGGTGCGCCGGCTCAAGCGCGAGCTGCTGCGTGACCGCACCAAGACCCGCGTCTCCGAGGTGTCGCGTCTCGGGCTGGTCCAGATGACCCGGAAGAACGTGAGCCAGGGGTTGATCGAGTCCTTCAGCCACACGTGCGAGACCTGCGAGGGTCGCGGGATCGTGATCGAGACCGCCTGACCCCGCGGGTGACACCCGATCCGGCTGGTGCGGCCGTCCCGTGCACGATGCGCACGGGACGGCTGGCGTCGCCCGCGTGGGATGCCGATGCCGTCGGGGACCGTCACGTTGCGTGACGGAGTGACTGGGGGTGGTCGGTGGAGGGAGGGCGCGAGACCGCTGGCCTCACGACCCGGCTGATCCTCGCCTACGTCCGGCGTCGCTCGGGTGAGGCGGGCGTCACACGCGTGCTCGAGCTCGCCGGTGAGACCCGCTCGGCCGACGAGCTCGAGGACGAGCGGGCGTGGGGCACCTACGCGGCCAAGGTCGCCCTGTTCGAGGCGGCGGCCCGGGTCACGGACGACCCCTACGTTGCTCGACGCGTGGGCGAGGCGGCTGCACCACACTGCCTGCCAGGTCGACGGAGCGGCCGAGTGCCGGTACGAGGTGGTCTGGCAGGCTCGGCGACCGTGGTGGGCACGCCCGCTGCGCCGTCGTGGCACGATCGCCGAACGCAACGCGGCGGTGCTCCGGGGCCACGTCGTCGACCTCGAACGCAGCGTCGCCGACCTCGTCTCCGCTCGCGACGTGGAGGAGGTGCTGCGCGGCGTCGCGGAACGGGCCAGCACCGTCGTGCGTGCGCAACGCCACCTGCTCGCCGTGCGCCCGGACGGTGGCGCCGCGACGATGCTCGGTCAGGGCTTCGACGACGAGGAGGTCCGGGCCGTGGGGGAGCGGCTCCTCGAGGTGGGACCGGAGGGGCCGGTGAGCCCGGACCGGCTGGTGGTCGAGGTCCTCTCCGCCCGTCGGCACTACGGCTGGCTCGCCGCCTACCTGCCCGAGGGGGAGTCGTTCCCGCGCGGCGAGGACGAGCACCTGCGTGCCTACGCCGGCCTCGCCGCGGCCGCCCTCGACTCCCGCGCGACGCTGGCGGAGGCGCGGCGGCACGCGGCGACCAGCGACGCGCTGCTCACCCTCGGGCACGACATCGCCCGCGAGGACGACGAGGTGGCGGTCGCGCAGCTGGTCGTCGAGGCCGTGCCCGACGTGGTCGGGGCGTCACGCGGGTCGCTGCTGCGCTGGGACGCCGAGCGTCAGCAGCTGCGGATGGTGGCCGTATCCCGCTTCGGCGAGCTGAGGGACGAAGCGCTGGCGCTCACCGTCCCGCGTGGAGCGACGCCGATCCTCGAGGCGCTCGTCGACGACCTGGAGACGCGCTGGCTCGTTCGACCCTACGGTGACCCGTTCCTCGATGCCCTCCACGACCGGCTCGACGGCACGGCCATGGCGTTGCAGCCGATCGTGATGCGCGGCGAGCTGTTCGGGGTCCTGGTGGCCAGCTGGCGCACCGGTGAGCCCCACCCGGTCCGCTGCGCGGAGCTGTTCCGTGGCCTCGACAGCCTGGCGGAACAGGCGGCCGTCGCCCTCGCCAACATCCGCCTGCTGGCCACGATCCGCCACCAGGCGACCCACGACACCCTCACCGGGCTCGCCGGACGCTCCCTGTTCCTCGACCGGGCAACGCAGGCCCTGGCGGCCGCCGAGCGCACCGGTGCTGTCACGGGCCTGTGCTTCCTCGACCTTGACGGCTTCAAGGACGTCAACGACCGTTTCGGGCACGCCGCCGGTGACGCCCTGCTCGAGCAGCTGGCCGGGCGCCTCGGTCGCGCGGTCCGGGCCGGCGACACGGTCGCGCGGATGTCCGGCGACGAGTTCGCGGTGCTCCTGGTCGACGTCGGCGGACCCGAGGTCGCGCTGCGCACCGCCGAGGAGCTCGCGGCGGTGGTCCGTCGACCCGTCGAGGTGCTGGGAGGCCCGGTCCGGGTCGGCGCGAGCATCGGGTTGGCGCTGGCGCCCGAGCACGGTCGCGACCCCGAGGCGTTGCTGTACGTGGCCGACGAGGCCATGTACCTGGCGAAGGTCGCCGGTACCGGACCACAACTGGGAGCGCCGGCGGGCTGCGCGCGTCGCTGAGCCGGCCGGGCGGGGCCGAGCAACCGGGTGTCTCGACGTCGAGAGACCATCCCCGCGCGGTACGTTGGATCGGGTGAGCTCCTCGCACCTCTCCTCCCTGCACGACCCGTCACGGGACGGGCTGCTGCGCCGTGGCCTGCGGGTCGTCGGGGTCGCCGTCCGCGGCGCGCCGAGACCGTTCGCCGTCGGGATGACCGGCGCCGCCCTGTTCGCCGGCATGACGGTGGCCGCGTCCCTGGTCCTCGGCTGGGTCACCGACGAGGTGCTGCTGCCGCAGTTCGCGACCGGCGAGCTGGACGGCGGCCTCCTGGCGCTCGCGGTCGTGGCGATCGTGGGGGTCGGGCTGCTCAAGGCCACGGGGGTGGTCGGGCGTCGGCTCGGGGCCTACTACGCCCAGTTCGCGCTCCAGGCGATGTACCGCCAGAAGGTGACGCGCCAGTACCTCGCGCTCCCCCTGCGTTGGCACCGGCGACATCCGACGGGTGAACTGCTCTCCAACGCCAACGCCGACGTCGAATCGGCGTTCTTCGTGGCTGCCCCGCTGCCCATGGCGTTCGGCGCCTCGTTGTTGCTGGTCGTCACCGCCGGCCTGCTGATCGTCACGGACCCGGCCCTGGCCGTCATCGGCTTCAGCGTCGGCCCCCTCCTCGGTCTCGCGAACTGGTACTACCAACGGCGGATGCGTTACGCGGCCACCGTCGCGCAGCAGGCTCGTGCCGACGTCTCCGAGGTCGCACACGAGTCGTTCGACGGTGCGCTGGTCGTCAAGACCATGGGCCGCGAGGACGCGGAGACCGAACGGTTCCGCGGCATCGCGCACGACCTGCGGGACAAGATGATCCGGGTCGGCCGTCTGAGGGCCTTCTTCGACCCGGTCATCGAGGCCCTGCCCAACATCGGCGTCCTGCTCGTGCTGCTCGTCGGCTCCTACCGGGTCCGCGCCGGCGCACTCACGCCGGGCGACCTCGTCCTGTTCGCCTACCTGTTCCGTCTCGTCGCGCTGCCGATGCGGGTGTTCGGGTGGCTGCTCGGCGAGCTGCCACGGGCCGTGGTCGGGTGGGACCGCGTCTCCCGCGTGCTCGGCGCCACCGGCGAGATGACCTACGGCGACCAGGCGGGTGAGGGCGAGGGAGGTGCCCCGACCGCGATGGATCAGGTGGGCTTCCACCATCCCGTGGCCACCCGCGGCGACCTGGCCGGGCCGGACGCGCGGCGCGACGCACCGGCCACGACGGCCGGGGATCACGATGGTGACGCCGTGCCAGCCGAGGACGCCGACGCCACCCGTGGTGTCCGCTCGGTGACCTTCGACGTCCCGGCCGGCCGCACCATCGCGCTGGTCGGCGCGACGGGGTCGGGCAAGTCGACGATCGCCTCGTTGCTCGTCCGCCTCTACGACCCCGACCACGGACGCGTCACGTTCGACGGACGGGAGCTGCCCGACCTCGCCCGCGACCAGCTCGCCCACCACGTGGCGATCGTCTTCCAGGAGGCCTTCCTGTTCGACGACACCGTGCGCGACAACATCACGCTGGGACGCGACGTGCCCGACCACGAGGTCGAGGCCGCGGCCCGGTTGGCGCAGGCACACGGCTTCATCAGCGAGCTCGAGCACGGTTACGACACCCCGGTGGGTGAGCGCGGCACGACCCTCTCCGGTGGGCAGCGCCAGCGGATCGCCTTGGCGCGTGCGCTGGTACGCAAGCCGCGGCTGCTCGTGCTCGACGACGCCACCTCGGCCGTGGACCCGGCCGTGGAGTCCGACATCCTGCGTGGCCTGGCCGCCTCCGACCTGCCGGCGACCGTGGTCGTGGTGGCCTACCGCAAGGGCTCGATCGCCCTGGCGGACGAGGTGGTGTTCCTGCGCGACGGTGTCGTCGAGGCCCGCGGACCGCACGAACGGTTGCTCGCCGAGGTACCGGCCTACGCCCACCTGGTCACCGCCTACGAACGTGACGCCGAGGAACGCGGCGTCCGCATCGGGCCGGTCGGTGGCCCGGAGCAGCTGCCGTGAGCGCCGCCACGACGAGGGCGGCGACGGCGCCACCCGAACCGGCGGAGGGCGCGTGGCGCACCGTGGTCCGGGGCGTCTCCATGTCCCCCGAGCTGCGCGTCGGCCTGCCCGTCACCATGCTGCTCGCCCTGGTCGCGACGGCCGGGCGGGCGATCGTCCCGATCGCGGTCCAGCGGACGATCGACGACGGCCTCGGGGGAGGCGCCGGCGTGGACGTCGACGTCGTGATGCAGATCGTGGTGTTCGCGGCCGGCGCGGTGCTGGTGACCGCGTTGGCATCCGGCGCGATGAACTACCGGCTCGCCGCCGTGGTCGAGACCGCCCTCGCATCGATGCGCGTCGGGGCCTTCCGCCACATCCACGATCTCTCGATGCTGCACCAAGCGACCCAGCAGCGCGGCTCGCTCGTCTCACGGGTGACCTCGGACGTGGACGAGGTCAGCCGGTTCATGCAGTGGGCGGGCCTGAACCTGATCACGGCCACGGGGCAGCTCACGGTCGCGACGCTGGTGATGTTCTTCTACTCCTGGCAGCTCACCCTCGTGGTGCTGACGGTCTTCGTCCCTTTCGTGGTCGGCGCCCGCTGGTTCCAGAAGCGGCTGACCCGCGCCTACATGCTGGTTCGCGAGCGCGTCGGCCGGTTGCTCGGCGTTGTGGCCGAGACCGTCGTCGGTGCCCCGGTCGTGCGCGCCTACGGCATCGAGGAGCGGACGCAGCAGCGTCTCGACACGGCGATCGAGGAGCACCGGACCGCCGCGGTGCGGGCCGGGACCCTCTCGTCGTTGTTCTCCGGCTCCGGCGAGGTCTTCGGCGCGCTGGCCACGGGGACCGCCGTCGTCGCCGGCGTGTGGCTCGGCGTCGACGACGCGGTGACGGCCGGCACGGTGCTGGCGTTCCTGTTCCTGATCGCTCTGTTCATCGAACCGGTGCTCGTCGCCGCTGAGGTGATCAACGAGGGGCAGAACGCCGTCGCCGGCTGGCGCCGGGTCCTCGACATCCTCGACGTGGAGCCCGACGTCGCAGACCCGGGTGAGGACGGCGTCGAGCTGTCGCCCGGGCCGGTCGGCATCCGCTTCGAGCAGGTGAGCTTCCGCTACCCCAGACCGGGCGAGCCGGCGTCACGGGCGACCGGGCCCGTGGTGCTGGCCGACGTGGACCTCGCGATCGACCCCCAGCGCAAGGTCGCCGTGGTCGGCGAGACCGGCTCGGGCAAGACCACCTTCGCGAAGCTGCTCACGCGGCTGATGGACCCCGTCGAGGGTCGGGTCCTGCTCCAGGGCCAGCCGGTGGACCGGATCCGTTTCGGCTCGCTCCGTCGGCGGGTGGTCATGGTCCCACAGGACGGCGCCCTGTTCGACGGCACGATCGCCGACAACGTCCGCATGGGCCGCCCGGACGCGACCGACGACGACCTCGACCTCGCGTTCCTCGAGCTCGGCCTCTCGGACTGGGTCGCCGAGCTCCCGCAGCACCTGGACACCCGCACCGGGGAGCGGGGCAACTCGCTCTCCGCCGGCGAGCGGCAGCTCGTGGCGCTGGCCCGCGCCTACGTCGCGAACCCCGACCTGCTCGTGCTCGACGAGGCCACCTCGGCGGTCGATCCGGCGACCGAGCTGCGGTTGCAGCGGGCGCTGGCGGGGCTGGCCACCGGGCGCACCACGATCACCATCGCCCATCGGCTCTCGACGGCCGAGGCCGCGGACGAGGTGGTCGTGTTCGACGCCGGTCGGGTCGTCCAGCGTGGACCCCACGCGCAGCTGGTCGCGGAGGGCGGCGTGTACGGCCGTCTGCACGCGAGCTGGACCCGCGGTGTGGGCAGCGCTGGCTGAGGCCGTACGGCCCGCTCGCAGCCGGCGCGGTCCGGTCACGGGCGACGCCCGCCCCCGGGACCGCGCACCGGTTGACCGCGAGCGCGCGGGGCCGGTACCGTTCCGGTTCGTGCGCGTCGTCGCTGGCGAGAGCGCGCGTTCCTCCACGAACTCCATCGCACCACCTCGACGTCCGCGTGCGCGATCCGCGACGAGGGCGGCCCCACCCGGCGGCGGGTGCCGTGGCCGTCGGGCAACGACGGACGGGCCGGTGAGCCCCGGGGCGGATGCGGTTCGGCAACCTCAGGAGCGTCCATCGTGTACGCGGTCATCGCCACGGGCGGCAAGCAGTACCGGGTCGAGCCCGGCCAGGAAGTCACGGTCGAGCGGCTGACCGGCGCGATCGGCGACACCGTGCAGCTCGCGCCGGTGCTCGTCGTCGACGACGAGGGGGGCGTGACGACGGGCCAGGACCTCGCCGACCGCACCGTCGCGGCCACCATCACCGAGCACGCCAAGGACGACTACGTGCGCGTGTTCACCTACAAGAACAAGAGCCGCCAGCACAAGCGCCGCGGCCACCGTCAGCTGCAGACCACGATCCGGATCGAAGGGATCTAGCCATGGCGACCAAGAAGGGCGGCGGCAGCTCCAACAACGGCCGCGACTCCAACGCCAAGCGCCTCGGCGTGAAGCGCTACGGCGGCGAGTCGGTGACCGCCGGCAGCATCATCGTGCGGCAGCGGGGCACCAAGGTCCACCCGGGCGAGAACGTCGGCCGCGGTGGTGACGACACCCTGTTCGCCCTGGCCGACGGCGCCGTGCGCTTCGGCAAGCGGCGAGGCCGGACCACCGCCAACGTGGACCCCCTCGACGCCTGAGCCGGGGCAGCGACCGACGATCACGCACCAGGGCGGCCCACGGGCCGCCCTGACCCGTCACCGGGGCCGCGCCGACGACACCGGGTCACGGGCCGAGCATCCCACCCACCAGGAGCCGTCCGTGGACGCCGCGAGCTTCGTCGACGAGTGCACCGTGCACGTCCGCGGCGGTGCCGGCGGCAGCGGCGCCGTGTCGTTCCGTCGTGAGGCGCACGTGCCGCGCGGTGGCCCGGACGGCGGGGACGGCGGTCGTGGCGGCGACGTGGTCTTCGTCGCCGACCCGAACACCACCTCGTTGTTGGACCTGCACCGTGCCCCTCACCGGCGTGGCCGCGCGGGCGGGAACGGCTCGGGGATGAACCGCTTCGGAGCCGACGGGGAGGACGTGGTCGTGACCGTGCCCGTCGGGACCGTCGTCCGGGACCGCGACACCCGGGCGGTGTTCGCCGACCTGGTCGAACCGGGGCAGCGGGTCGTCGTGGCCGCCGGGGGCCGTGGTGGACGGGGCAACGCCTCGTTCGCGACGCGGCACCGCCGCCTGCCCCGCTTCGCCGAGCGTGGTGAACAGGTCGACGAGCGCGCCCTGCGCCTCGAGCTCAAGCTGATCGCCGACGTCGGGCTCGTGGGCTTCCCCTCGGCCGGCAAGTCCTCGCTGGTCCGGGCACTCTCGTCGGCGACGCCCCGCGTCGAGGCGTGGCCGTTCACGACCCTCACCCCGCACCTGGGGGTCGCGCGTGCGGGTGACACCGCCGAGGGGACGCCGATCGACATCGTCCTGGCCGACGTCCCCGGCCTGATCGAGGGCGCCGCGGACGGCAAGGGGCTGGGGATCCGCTTCCTGCGGCACATCGAGCGCTGCCTCGTGCTGCTGCACGTGCTCGACGCCGCGCCCTTCGATCCCGACCGGGACCCGGTCGCCGACCTCGCCGTGCTGCGTGGCGAGCTCCGTCGCCACGACCCGTCGCTCTTGGACCGGCCCCAGGTGGTCGTGCTCAACAAGGTCGACCTGCCCGACGGCCACGCGATGGCCGAGCTGGTGCGCGAACAGCTCCTGGACGCCGACATCGGCGTGACCGACGTCCTCGAGGTCTCCGCCGTCACGGGCCACGGCCTCGACGCACTGCGCTACCGCCTCGGTGCGCTCGTCGCCGAGGAACGGGCCCGGGTCGGGACCACCCGGGTCGAGGCGCCCGTCGACGAGGAGGTGGTGATCCGGCTCACCGCCCCCGGTCCGGACTTCGAGGTCCGACGTGATCCGGACGGCACCTTCCTCGTCGTCGGTCGGCGCATCGAACGCTGGGTCCAGATGCTGCCGCTCGAGGACGGTGGCGCGGTCCGCTACCTGCAGGGCAGGTTGCGCCGTGCCGGCGTCGAGCGCGCCCTGGTCGCCGCCGGCGCCCGCGAGGGCGACGACGTCGCCATCGGCGACGCCGTGTTCGAGTTCGCGCCCGACCTCGACGATCTGCCGCCCGAGGAGCGCGCGGAGGTCCTCGCGGCCGAAGCGGAGGAGCTCGGTGAGCTCGACGACGGCCTTGGCCCGTGAGCGCCCGCTACCCGCGGCCCCGCCTCGCGGTCGTCAAGGTCGGTTCGTCGAGCCTGCGCGGTCCCGACGGCAAGCTCGACCGGGAGCAGGTCTCGGCGCTCGCCACCCAGCTCGCGAGCGCACACGCGGCCGGCACCCGCCTCGTGCTGGTCTCGTCCGGCGCCGTGGCCGCCGGCATGGGGCTGCTCGGCCTCGAGCGCCGACCCATGGACCTGCCGAGCCTGCAGGCGGCCGCGGCCGTGGGCCAGGGTGAGCTGATCCAGGCCTACCAGCGCGTGCTGCGCGAGCGCGGTCTCACGGCGGCGCAGATCCTGCTGAGCCAGGACGACTTCGTGCGCCGCGGCCGCTACCTCAACGCGCGGACCTCGATCCGACGCCTGCTCGAGCTCGGCGCCCTGCCGATCATCAACGAGAACGACGCGATCGCCACCGAGGAGCTCGCCTACGGCGACAACGACCACCTGGCGGCGCTGGTCGCCTCGATGCTCGACGCCGACCTGCTCGCGCTGCTGTCGGACGTGGACGGTCTCTACGACGGCGACCCCCGCTCGCCCGGCTCCCGCCGGATCGACCGCGTCGACGACATCGATGCGCTCGACCCGACGTCGATCGGCGGCGTGGGCTCGTACGTCGGCTCCGGGGGCATGCGCACCAAGGTGGGATCCGCCCGGGTCGCCGTCGCCTCCGCCACCCACGCCGTGGTCGCCGACGCACGGGCCGATGGCATCGTCGCGGCCGTGCTCGACGGCGCCGAGGTCGGCACGTGGTTCGTGGCGCAGCCGCGCCGGCTCGAGGCCCGCCGGCTCTGGATCGGCTACGCGCTGGCGGTCCACGGCCGCATCCACGTCGATGCCGGCGCCGCCGAGGCGCTGCGTAGCCGTGGCGTCTCCTTGCTCGGCGTGGGCGTCGCGCGGGCCGACGGCACCTTCGGCGCGGGTGACGCGGTCGAGGTGGTCGACCCCGGGGGGCGGGTGATCGCGCGTGGGCTGTCGAACTACGACATCGCCGACGTCGTGCGCATCGCGGGCCGCTCGACCACCGACGCGGCCTCGAGCTTCGGGGCGGGCTACGCCCGCGAGGTGATCCACCGGGACGACCTCGTGGTCCGTAGCTGAGGGATCGTTCGTGGGGTCGTGCCCGCGGTCGACACTGTCAGGCGGGCTCGCCCGGCCGTTCGGACGGCTCATGCCTCATGGCGCACGGCCGACGCTTCCGGATGTGGCCCCAGCGCACGTTCGTGTCACGGTCGAACGGTCACCGTTGCACCGTCCGTTCGGTCGGTCTTGTATCACGCCCGCCATGCGCGGTCGATGCTCGGGCGAGCCTCACCAGGCCACGTGGTCCCCCCTCGTGACAGCGCCGGCGTCACCGACTCGAGACGGTCGGGTCGGACCATGGAGGAGTGCGCATGTCAACCACCGCCTACGTCAAACGCCTCTCGCCGCTGATCGTGGCGCTGCTGGTCCTGTCGGTCATGGTCACCCTGCCGGACGCGGGAGCGGACCTGGATCGGGATGCCCTCGATCCGGATCTCGCCGAGCCGATACCCGACGAGCCCGAGAAGCCCGTGGGCGCCCTCATCGAGGTCCCGGACAACGCGTCGCTGAGCCTGCTCGAGTCGCAGGGCGTCGACCTCGCGCACTGGACCGAGCCCACCCAGGAGGGGCGCGTCCGCTCGATCGCGTTCGCGAGCGAGTCGGACCTGGAGCTGTTCGACACGATGGGCGTCGAGGTCGTCGAGACCGAGGACCTGCCGGACGTCGAGGACTACGCCGACCAGCGCATGGGCAACGTCTCCGGCGTGGACGTGCGGGAGCGACAGCTCGAGAACCGTGGCCGAGGTCGCGGTGCGAGCGGCAAGGAAGCGCCGGTCGACGAGACCGGCACGCTGCGCGTGCTGCGCGCCGACACCTTCACCAACTACGCCGGCGACTTCGTCTCGTTCGAGGTGCGCTCCGCCGACGGTTCGGGCGACAGCATCAGCGTCACCTTCGACCAGGGCGACGACACGCGCACGATCGGGCTCAGCACCTTCAACGACGCCGGTCAGTACATCTACCACCGCACGCCGCGCGCGGTGCTGGTCGACGAGGCGCCGGAGGAAGCCACCATCACCTCGGGAGACGGGACCGAGCTGACCGTGCCGGTCGAACCCTGGGCCGAGTGGGACGAGACGGGTTACCCGGAGGGCTTCGACTGGGGCTTCATCAACACCGGCTACCCGGACTCCGTCGACTCCACCAACAAGATGAAGGAGCTGGCCGAGGAGTTCCCCGACCTGGTCGAACTGATTGAGCTGCCCTACGAGTCGCACGGCTACGGCCGTGAGGCGATGCTGCTCTACGGCGGGTTCACGAACACGGTGGTCAACCTCGAATCGATCGCCCAGGGCCACGAGGGTGGCAACGACCTGACCTTCGAGGCCGTCCACGAGGACGTAGCCGACCGCGAGCTCGAGGTGACGCGGGACGGTGACGACGTGACCGTCTACGTCGCGACCGACGGTGATGGCGAGCAGGTGTCGACGGCCGCCGACGTGATCGAGGCCGTCAACGAGGCCGACGCCACCGATGGGGTCATGCGAGCGTTCAGCTACCGCGGCAACAGCGCGCTCGGCCTGGCCGAGACCGACCGCGGTCGTCAGTCGTTGAGCGACTTCCTCAACGCCCCGGAGGACAAGATCGATCGCGACCCGCGCCCGATCTACGCGCTCCGGATCGGTGCGGAGCGCGACGGCTCGAAGACCGGTGTCTTCGTCTACTCGCAGGAGCACGCGCGCGAGTGGGTCACCCCGGTGGTCGCGCTCGAGTCCGCGGAACGTCTGCTGCGCAACTACGGCTCGGACGCGGAGACGACGGAGTACGTGGACGAGCTCGACATCTTCATCATCCCGACCGTCAACCCGGACGGGACCGACTACTCGCTCTACGACAGCCAGTGGCAACGTCGCAACATGAACAACCACTGTGATGACACCAACCGCGATGCCCTCCGACGCAACAACTGGGGCGTGGATCTGAACCGCAACTTCCGGGTCGGGACCCTGTGGGATGGGTACTCCGGAGCGAGTACCTCGTGCGTGAGCGATGTGTTCGCGGGCCCGGAGCCAGCCAGCGAGAACGAGATCAACAACGAGCTCTGGCTGATCGACGAGTTCGACAACATCCGGTTCTCCATGAACGTGCACACCTTCGGTGGCTACTTCATGTGGGCGCCCGGCGCGTACCAGACGCCGGGTCGGATCCCGTTGCCGCGCCCGTCGGTGGGTGTCGAGGAGTACTTCTTCGACGCGTCACAGACGATCCTCGGCCGCATCGCGGAACACCGTGGCACGGTCGTGGAGCCGACCCGCACCGGACCCATCATCGACGTGTTGTACTCGGCGGCGGGCAACTCGGCCGACGACGTGTTCTACAGCTCGCTCGACGACGGGGAACCGATCTTCGCCTGGAACTTCGAGGCCGGGGCCGACCGCTTCACCGGCACCGGTTGGCAGTCGCCCGGTTGGTTCTGGCCGGACTTCGAGTCCGAGGGCTTCGACCAGGCGATGGAGTTCGCCAACGGTGTCTACGGGATGCTGGACGTCGCCCTGGAGTTCCAGAACGACGACACGCCTCCGGAGACCTCGGTGAACGTCACGAACGGTGGGTGGTACGACGGGCCGGTCGACGTCGAGTTCGAGACGTCGGAGCCGGCGACGATCCACTACACCACCGACGGGTCGCGGCCGACCTTCGACTCCCCGATCCTCGAGCGGCGCGATGCGCGTGACTCGGCGGCTCCGGTGACGATCGAGGAATCGACCACGTTGCGCTGGTTCGCGGTCGACGCCGCCGGCAACATCGAGGGTGGCTACGACCCCGAGGGCAACGGCCGGAACTACAGCCGGGTCCAGATCCGTATCCAGGACGATGGCGCTTCGGGTGGCGGCAGCCCTCCGGCACGCGGGAGGGGCTGACAGCTCCGACGGGTCGGGGCGTCCGGTGACGGATGCCCCGACCCGCCCCTTCGTCCCCAGCACGCCCCGTCATCTTCCGAACCCTCCGAGGTCCCGTGGCCAGTTCCCCGTCGACCGTCAGCGATCGGGTCCGCACGCCGCGGATGGTCCCCATCACGGCGACCAGCGTCGTGCTCGTCGTCGTCGCTGCGGCGGCCTTCCAGCGCGTGGTGTCCCCGTTCGTCGACGCCCCGCCGCTCCAGACCTGGTCGACCATCTTCGTGGCCCTGATGATCCAGGCCACGCCCTTCCTGCTGCTCGGTGTGATGGTCAGTGGCGGCCTGGCCGCGCTCGTCCCGCCGGCGTTCATCGCCAGGATGCTGCCCAAGGATCCACGGCTGGCCGTCGGTGCCGCCAGCGCCGCCGGCACCTTGTTGCCGGGCTGCGAGTGCGGCGCCGTGCCGATCTCCGGTCGGCTGGTCTCACGGGGTGCACCCCCCGCCGCCGCGCTGGCGTTCATGCTCGCCGCCCCGGCCATCAACCCGATCGTCCTGCTCTCGACCGCCGTGGCCTTCCCGGGACAGCCGGAGGTCGTCGTCGCCCGGTTCGCGGCCTCGCTGGTCACGGCCGTCGCGGTCGGCCTGATCTGGATGCGCATCGGTGACGACCGGCTCCTGATGGCCTCGTTGCGAAGGATCCAGGACCGCGGTGACCGCCTGAGCACGTTCGTGGCCACCACACGCCACGACCTGTTGCACGCCGGGGGCTACCTCGTGCTCGGCGCGGCGCTGGCCGCGACGGCGCAGACGGTCGTGCCACAGCGCATCATCGACACGCTGGCCGGCAACGTGGTGGTCGCCGTGCTGACCCTGACGGTCCTCGCCATCCTGCTGTCCATCTGCTCCGAGGCCGATGCGTTCGTGGTCGCTGGCCTGCCGCAGTTCCCGATGGTGGCCCGGTTGGCCTTCATGGTCGTCGGGCCGGTGGTCGACGTGAAGCTCGTGGCCATGCAAGCCGGCGTGTTCGGCCGTCCGTTCGCTCGACGTTTCGCGCCACTCTCCCTGATGGTGTCCCTGGGCGCGGCGTTGGTGTTCGCATGGTGGTTGCTGTGAACGAGGTGATCCCATGAGGCGCGAGGTCCAGGGCGCGATCCTGCTCGTCATGGGGGTGGTGTTCGCCCATCTGGTGCTCAGCGGGGCGTACCTCAACTACGTCAAGGGCAGTCTGCTGGTACCGCTGATCGGGACCACTCTGGTCCTGTTGACGCTCGGGGCGCTGTCCCTCGTCCGCGACCACGAGGACGAGCTCGTCGACGTCGAACCGGGCGCCGGGGAGTTCCCGGCTTGCGAGGTGGCAGCTACCGACCCGCGCGAGGCTGACGCCCACGGTCACGACCATTCCCACGCCCCGCGCATCGGGCTGTTGATGCTGGCCCCGTTGTTGTGCCTGTTGCTGATCGCCCCGGCACCGCTCGGCTCCTACGCGGCGGAACGCGGGGGCAGCAACCGGCTCTCCGAACCCCAGGTCGAGCTCGGTGAGCTGCCTCCGGCCGACGAGCAGGGGGCGGTCCCCCTCACGCTCGCTGACACGGTGGTGCGGTCGCTGTTCGACGCAGATGGGCCGATGACGGGCACGCCGGTCCGACTGGTCGGGTTCGTCGCGGAGGACGACGCGTTGGCCGGCTACCGGTTGTCACGCTTCTCCGTCGCGTGCTGCGCCGCGGACGCCACCGTCCGGCAGGTCGTGATCAGCGGCGGACGGACGGATCTCGGGGAGGACACCTGGGTCGAGGTCGTCGCGCGCTTCGATGGCCACGTCCAGCGACCGGACGGCGAACCCGACTCGACGGGCCTACCGGTCCTGGAGGTCCTCTCCGAGGAGGTCATCGACCCGCCTCGCAGCCCCTACGAGTACTGACGACATCGTCGACGTCCTCAGCGCGACCGCCACCACCAGATCGCCGCGACGAGCGCTGCCAGCCCGGCGACCACCGGGACCAGCCGCTTGAGCGTCGCCGACCCGGCGACGTCGAGCAGGTCGAGCGCCTCCTCCTCGCGGTCCGGGTCCTGCACGATGCGACGCGGGCCCGCGTCCTGCGGTGAGGTCCCGACGCCCTGCAGTGAGGTTCCCGGTAGCTGCGGTGAGGTTCCCGGGCCGCGCGGTGGTGTTCCCACGTCTTGCGGCGAGGTCCCGACACCCGAGATCTCCGTGGTCGCCTCGCCGGTCTCGAGCAGGTCGCGCAACCGGTCGGCGAACTGCTGGATGATCCGTTCGCCGACGTCGGCCATCGCGCCCCGACCGAACTGCGCGGGCTTGCCGGTGATGTTGAGGTCGGTCAGGACCTCGACACGCGTGCCCGCCTCGTCGTCGGTCAGCGTGGCGACGACGTCGGCCGAGGCGGTGCCCGCTCCCCGCGTCTCCCGGCCCGAGGCCTCGATCCGTCCGGTCCTGGACTCCGGGTCGACCTCGGCCAGGCGGGCCTGGCCCCGGTAGGTCACCTGCACGGGCCCGACCTTGACCTTCACGCGACCGGTGTAGGTGTCGCCGTCGACCTCCTCGAGCGTCGCACCGGGCAGGCAGGGAGCCACCCGTTCGAGGTCGGTCAGCGTCGCGAACGTGGTGTCGATGTCGCTCGGTACGTGGAACTCGTGCGTGAACTCCATCGACGTCCCTCCTGGACGCTCGGTGACGGTCGTCTCCGGCATCCCCCGGCCAGCCTAGGCGGCCCACCATCTCAGAGCAGGTCCGCCTACTCGTCCCCGAGGAACCCTCCGAACAGGTCGGCGAGGTCCCCGAACCCGGAGATCCCGGGGAGTTCAGGCAGCTGCGGGATGTCCTCCGGCGCCACGCCCTGATCCTCCAGGAGGCTCCGCAGGCGATCGGCCAGCGTTTCCCCGAGGAGCTGGTCGAGCAGGTCGCGCTGGTCCTCGAGCTCGGCCTCGACCTCGGCGAGCTCGACCCGCAGCTCGGACACCTCCGCGGCGAGCTCGTCACGCTCCTCGCGCAGTTCCTCGGCCGCCCGTGCGTTGCTGATGGCGAGCGTGCTCGTGACCAGCAGGAGGACGGCCAGCACGGCGAGGGTGGTGGGCCAGATCCAGGAAGGCATGGCTGCCAGGGTAGTGGTGACGCCCGCCGACGCTGCCCGCCGACCACCCGCACGGAGTCGCCGTGCAGGAGGCCGACGCCGCCGGGTCGGGCGGTGGAGGGGGTCAGCCGGTCGGGTCGAGGACCAGCTTGCCGACGGTGTCCCGCGCACGCAGGTCGGTGTGTGCCCGGCCCGCGGCGGAGAGCCCGTAGCTCGCCCCGACGACGGGTCGCAGCTCCTCGGACGCCGTGAGCTCGAGCAGCTGCTCCATCGGTCCCCGCAGGTAACGCGCCGGGTCGAGCATGCAGTGGGCGAGCCAGAACCCGATGATGCCGCGAGAGCGTCCGAGCAGCTGACGCGGGTCCACCGGGGTGGGTGCCTCGCGAGATGCCATGCCGAACACGACCAGCCGACCGAACGGCGCCAGCGCGGCGAGGCTCTGGTCCGTGGTGCGCCCGCCGGCCATCTCCAGCACGACGTCGACCTTGCCGCCGTTCGCGTCCTCGATCGCCCCCTTGAGGTCGTCGGCACGCGAGTCGATCGTGACGTCGGCCCCCAGGTCACTGGCGAGCCGACGCTTCTCCTCGGTCGACGCTGCAGCGATCACGGTGCCGGCGCCCCACCGCTTGGCGAGCTGGACCGCGAGGGTCCCGACACCGCCCGCCGCGGCGTGCACGACCACCGATTCGCCCTCGCGCAGCTGTGCGGAGGTGCGCAGGAGATGCCAAGCGGTCGTGCCCTGAAGGACGAGCGCCAGCGCTTGACCGTCCTCCACCGCGTCCGGGACGTCGAAGGTCAGCGACTGCGCGACCTGGGCCCGCTCGGCGTAGCCGCCGCCGGCGAGCAGCGCGACGACCCGCCGACCGTCCGACAGCGTGCCGACCGCCTCGGCGCCGGGCACCATCGGCAGCTCGCTGCGAGCCAGGTACGTGTCCTCGGCCTGGTGCGTGTCGGCGTAGTTCACGCCGGCGCTGGAGATCTCCAGCACGTCGGTGCCGGCCTCGGGCTCCGGGTCGGGCTGGTCGTCGACCAGCTTCAGCACCTCGGGGCCGCCGAACTCGGTGATACGGATGGCGCGCACGGGAGACTCCTCGTCGGGGCCGTGAGGGTCATCGGGGAGTGGGAGCTGACCACCGCGGCCGTTCGGGAACGAGGGAGACTACGTCCTCGCGGGGACCCACCCCCGGCCGACCGGCCCCTCCCCGAGGGGCCCCGGCCGGCCGGTCACCGGTCACGTGATGGCGGCCACCTCGGCGCCGGTCGCGGCGATCAGGTCGTCGGCGTCGAGGCGGAGCGAGACGCCGTGCGCCCCGCCGCCGACCGTGAGGGTCCCGGCACCGGCCACGCTCGCGTCGACGATCACGGGCAGCGTCGGCGGAGCACCGAACGGCGTGATCGTGCCTCGCTCGTACCCGGTGGCCGCCTTGGCGGCCTCCGCATCGGGCAGGGAGAGCCGCGAGACGCCGAGGTGGGCGCGCAGCCGGGGCCAGTCGAGCTGTCGCGATCCCGGGAGCACCACCAGCAGGTGCTCGCCCTCCGCCCGACGGATGACCAGCGTCTTGCAGAGCCGGTCGGGCGTGACCCCCAGACGCGCGGCGGCGTCCTCGAGGTCGCGGGGTCGTTCGATGACCCGCACCTCGTGGGCGATCCCGGCGGCGGCGATCGCGCGCGTGGCCGGCGTGTCGGGGACGTCGGCTCCGGTCGGCCGGTGGGGCCGAGGGTGCTCGGTCACGGCTCGAGCAGCAGCTTGCCCGAGGTGGTGCCGGACTCGAGGTCGCGGTGCGCCTGGGCGGCCTCGGCCAGCGGGTAGCGGGCGTGGATCGCCAGCTCCAGCTGTCCGGCGAGCTGCAGCTCGAAGAGGGCACCCGCCCGCCAGGCGAGCTCGTCGCTGGTGGCGGTGTAGTGCCCGAGCGTCGGCCTGGTCAGGTACAGCGAGCCGTTCCTCGCGAGCACCTGCGGGTCGGTGGGTGGCACCGGTCCGGACGAGGCCCCGTAGAGCACCATGAGCCCGCGGGGCCGCAGGCTGGCCAACGACGACTCGAAGGTGGCCTGCCCGACCGAGTCGTAGACCACGTCCACGCCCGTGCCGTCGGTCAGCTCGTGGGCGCGGGCCGCCACGTCCTCGTCGCGGTAGAACACGATCTCGTCGGCGCCGAGCGCCCTGACGTGCTCGGCCTTCTCCTCCGTGGAGGTGCAGGCCAGCACCCTCGCGCCGCGTCGCTTCGCGAGCTGCACGAGGAGGCGCCCGACGCCACCCGCGGCGGCGTAGACCAGGGCCGTGTGCCCGCGGTCGAGCTGGAAGGTGGAGTGGCTGAGGTAGTGGGCGGTCATGCCCTGGAGCATGGTCGCCGCGCCGCTGGCGGCGTCGATCCCGTCGGGCAGGAGCACGGTGCGCTCGGCGGGGACCGTCAGGTGCGTGGCGTAGGAGCCGAGCGCGTCGCTCCAGGCGACCCGGTCGCCGGGCCGGCGGTCGGTCACCTCGTCGCCGACGGCGACCACCTCGCCGGCGCCCTCGAGCCCGATGCCGCTCGGCAACGACATCGGGTACAGCCCCGACCGGTGGTAGGTGTCGATGAAGTTGACCCCGGCGGCGGCGACCTCGACCAGCACCTCGTCCGGGTCGGGTTCCGGGGTCTCCAGCTCGGCAAGGGTGAGGACGTCCGCGTCGCCGGGCTCCTCGAAACGGATCGCTCGCATCGGACCATCTCCTGCTCGACGTCGCTCGTGCCCCCGCGACCGTAGTCCGCCCGCCACCCGGACTAGCGTCCACGCTCGTCTCGGCCGTGGTCCCGCGTCGTAGCGTCCCGGGCGAGCCCCGTCCCGTCCCACCTCACGAACGGCTCCGAGGTGACCGCCAGGTGAGCCCCGCCAACGTCCACCACCACCGCGTCGACGCGGGTGAGGTGGAGCTCGACGTCGAGGTCGCGCCGCCGTTCGTGGCGACGGCCGCGGTGCCACCCACCGTGCTGCTCGTGTCCGGGCTGGGCTCGCAACGCATCGACTGGCCGCTCGAGCTCGTGGAGGCCCTCCGTGCGTCGGGCCTACGGGTCGTCAGCTACGACCAGCGCGACGCCGGCGCGTCCACGCTGCTCGACGACCGGCCCGGCGAGGTCGAGGACCTTCAGCGCTGGCTCGCACGCGAGCCCTTCGCGGTGCCCTACACGCTGGCGGACATGGCCGCCGACGCCGTGGCCGTGCTCGACCACCTCGAGGTGGCGCATGCGCACGTCGTCGGACGTTCGATGGGCGGCATGATCGCGCAGCGGCTGGCGGCGAGCTCACCCGAGCGCGTCGCGAGCCTCGTGTCGTTGCAGTCCACGACGGGAGCCGAGGGCGTGGGGCGGCCCTGGCCGGAGGCGTTGGCGGCGCTCGCCGCGCCGGTCCCGGAGACCCGCGAGGAGGTCATCGAGGCCGGCGTCGCCCGTGCTCGTGTCACCGGGAGCCCGGACCTGTTCGACGAGGAGCGGGTCCGTGCCCGCCTCACCGCCGCGCACGACCGCTCCCACCGTCCCGCCGGCACCACCCGCCAGCTGCTCGCGATCCTCGCGGACGGGGACCGCACCCCGTTGCTCCGCACGGTGACCGCGCCGACGCTGGTGATGCACGGCGACCAGGACACCCTCGTCGACGTGTCCGGCGGTGTCGCGACGGCGGCGGCGATCCCGGGTGCGCAGCTGCTGCTCCTCGAGCGCATCGGCCACGACCTGCCGCTGCCGGTGCTGCCGACCGTCGCGGGAGCGATCGTCGGGCACCTCTGGCGGTCGGTGGAGGACTGAATAGCCGTCGTCCCCCCGTGGTCGGGGGACCGGTTCCGCCCGGGGTCCCCGTCGCGTGCCAGGGCGCCGGTTCGTTGACCCGCGACGAGGTGCCGTAGCCTCGCGGGGACGCTGCCATCGTCGCCTGGAGTCGCCGTGTCCGAGCCCGCCACCGCCCCCGATCCCCACGGTGGTGTAGCCGGGTTCGAGAGCGTGGCGGACGTCCGCGCCCGACTCGAGCGGGCCGGCTACCTCGTCGACCCCGCGATCGAGACGGTCGTCTACCTCGCCGACCGGCTGCGCAAGCCGATCCTGGTCGAGGGGCCGGCCGGTGTGGGCAAGACCGAGCTCGCCAAGGCCGTCGCCCACGCGCGCGGTGCCGAACTGGTCCGCTTGCAGTGCTACGAGGGCCTGGACGAGGCCAAGGCGCTCTACGAGTGGAACTACAAGAAGCAGCTGCTGCGCATCACCCACGCGCGGGGTGGCGACGCCGCCGGTGGCGAGGACTGGGACGAGGTCGAGGACGACCTGTTCGGTGAGGACTACCTGATGGAGCGCCCCCTGCTGCGGGCGTTGCGCAACACGCGGGAGACGGTGCTCCTGGTCGACGAGGTCGACAAGGTGGACTTCGAGTTCGAGGCGCTGTTGCTCGAGATCCTGTCCGATTTCCAGGTGACGATCCCCGAGCTCGGCACGGTGTCCGGGCAGCTCCACCCGTTCACGGTCCTGACCTCGAACAACACCCGCGAGCTCTCGGAAGCTCTCAAGCGACGCTGTCTGTACCTCTACCTCGACTACCCCACGGTCGAGCGCGAGCGGCAGATCGTGCTCTCCCGCGTCCCGGAGGCGCCCGAGCAGCTGGCCGACCAGCTGGTCCGCATCGTTCGCAGCCTCCGACAGCTCGAGCTGAAGAAGCCCCCGTCGATCTCGGAGACGCTCGACTGGACGCGGACGCTGCTGGAGCTGGGTTTCGCCTCGATCGACGAGGACGTGGCCAAGCGCACGATGAACGTGCTGCTGAAGTACCAGCAGGACGTCGAGAAGGCCACGGGTCATCTCCGGTTGCCGCCCCGCCCCGAGATGAACTGACGACCCGCCCGTAGCGAGCGGATGTCCGGCGACGGAGGTGAGGTCGTGAACGGCGTGGATGCGCCGACGAGCCGACGCGTCGAGGACCCCATGTCGGCCGACCGGCGCACGCTGGTCATCGGTGCCGTGGCGATGGTCGCCCTGATCCTCGTCGGAGCCGTCAGCTCGGCGCTGTTCGCGACCTCGCCCTGCGCCGCGATCGATCCGCAGCCGGTCGAGGCCGGTTCGGCGGGCACCGACGTCGCCTCCACGCTCGACGAGACGTTCCCGGGCCTCGACCAGGCGGCGCGGACCGCGACGGAGGAGGCGGTCACCACGCTGGCCGGCGACCTCGGCGCGGTGACCGGGGTCGCCGACGTCACCGGAGCGACGGACCTGGCCGCGACCGACGCCGGCATCGCCGCGACCGGGCAGACGACCACCCTGCTCGACGGGACCGGAAGCGACGCGCTCGCATCCGTCGACGTGGACGAGGGACGGGTCGTCGGCGGCGGGGACGCGCTGTTCGGTCTCCTCGTCGAGAACGAGCTGACCGGACAGGTCGACGCGCTGCAGCCGCTCGCGGTCGGCGAGACCACGGCCGCGGAGGACCTGCTCGCCGGGCAGACCTGTCAGGACACGGCGACGGTCGGCACGCCCCTGGCCTTCCACCTCGACGCAGGGGACGGGCAGCTGCTGGTCCTGCGCATCGACGAGGACGGTGGCGATCCCGACCTCGAGCTCCGCGATCCGGAGCAGGGCCGGGTCTGGGCGACGCGGCTGGCGCTCGGTCCCGGATCGGCGGGCCTGCTGGGCGAGCGGCTGACCGCGGGGCTCGGCGCCGACGTCGTCGTGACGGGCTTCCGGACCGATCCGGACGAGGAGCCGGCCCCGACCGAGGGCTTCGACGAGATCGTCGAAGCCCAGGTGGTGACCGCGCTGTCCCGAAGCACCGGCGAGCCACGGTGGCAGCTCGACCGCGACGCGTTGTCCGAGGTGGTGGACGATCAGGTCCCGCAGGCGGTCGAGGTCCGGGCGGTGGGCGAGGAGCTGGCCGTGGTTGCCCTGCGGGCCGTGGAGGGGGAGGAGCCGACCGGAGCGGGGGCGATCGGGGAGCGGCTGATCGGGCTCGACGTCGAGGACGGCGATGTCCGCTGGAGCCTCTCGCTCGGCGCCGACGAGACGCTGCGTGACGTCCTGCTGGAGGGTCCCAGGACCTGGCTGGCCGTGCACGACGCCGGCGAGGGGGTGGAGGTGGCGGTGGTCGACACCGACGGGCGTCGACCGCGAGCGCAGACGGATGGGGAACGCGCCCGGCTCGCGGCGCACCGGGGCGGCGTCGTGGCCGCAGCCGACGGCTCGGTCCTGCACGTGGCCCGCGAGGGCACGGAGGCGTCGAGCAGCCCGCTCCGCGGACTCGATGCCCTCGCGCACGACGACCGGCTCACCGTGCTGTTCGGCGACCCGGACGGCGGCCCCGGTGCGCTGGCCGTCACGTTCGCCGGCTGACCGGCGGGCCATCCCCGCCGGGTACCTTCCGGCCACCGCGAGGAGCAGCATGTCCGAGCATCCGTCGCACCCGTCGGCCGAGGACGCCCCGAGCCTCGGCGGAGTGCTCCAGCGCGTCCTCGACTTCGTCGCCGCGCTCCGCCGGGCCGGTCTCGGCACCACGCAGTCCGAGGCGATCGACGCCTTCCGCACGTTGCCACACCTGGAGCTGCTGGAGCGCGAACAGCTCCGCGAGGCACTGGCCGCGGTGATGATCACCTCGCGGACGCATCGGCGGGCCTTCGACGATCTGTTCGAGCTGTACTTCCCGGCGCGCGGTGCCGCGGCCGACGACACGCCCGACGTGACCGACCGCCCCCCCGAGGAGCTCGAGCAGGACGAGTACATCGCCGACCTCGTCGAGACCCTCATGGGTGGCGAGGACGAGGCGATCCGGCGGATGGCGCGCACGGCCGTGCAGGAGTTCGGCCGGGTCGAGGGGCGTGACGGCGGGACCTCGTACTTCCAGTACCGCGTGTTCCGCGCGGTCGACCTCCAACAGCTGCTGGCGGACCTGCTCGCCCGGGCGCAGGACGACTCGGACGGCGAGCTGACCGCGCTCGAGCAGCGCTTGTACCGGGACGAGTTCGAGGCCCGCCTGCGAGCCTTCCGGGAGGAGGTCGAGGCGGAGATCCGTCGCCGGGCCGCGGCCCAACGCGGCGTGGATCAGGTGGCGGACCGCATGACGCGTCCACCGGTGGAGGAGCTCGACTTCTTCCACCTGTCGCCGCAGGACCACGCGCAGCTGCGGGCACAGATCCGACCCATCGCCCGCAAGCTGGCCACCCGTGTCGCCGTCAAGCGCCGCAACGGTCGGGACGGACGCCTCGACGTCCGGCGGACCGTGCGGCGGTCGTTGTCCACCGGCGGGGTCCCGTTCGATCCCTCGTTCCGACCGCGCCGGCCACACAAGCCCGAACTGTTCGTGATCTGCGACGTCTCGGGGTCCGTGGCCTCGTTCGCTCGTTTCACACTGATGCTCGTGCACGCGCTCCAGGAGCAGTTCTCCAAGGTGCGCTCGTTCGCGTTCATCGACACCGTCGACGAGGTGACGGCGCTGTTCGAGGAGAGCGACGCCTCGGAGGCCATGCGCCGCATGATGTCCGAGGCCGAGCTGGTCTGGCTCGACGGGCACTCGGACTACGGGCACTCCCTGGAGCGCTTCCACGCCGAGCACGCACGCGACGTCACCCCCCGTGCGACGGTCCTCGTGCTGGGCGATGCCCGCAACAACTACCGCCAGGCCAACACCTGGGTGCTCCAGGACCTGCAGAAGCGCGCTCGACACGTCTACTGGCTGAACCCGGAACCCGTGCAGTTCTGGGACACCGGCGACTCGATCGCGGCCAGCTACGGACGGTTCACCGCCGACATGGTGGAGGTCCGCAACCTCAAGCAACTGGCCCGGTTCGTCGAACGGATCGCCTGATCCCGGTCGCCCGGATCCGGGCGGTGGTCACGAACCCAGCCCGGCCGCGGGAGCGCGTGCTCAGGCCGGCGGTGGCCGCCACGTCGCTGGCAGCGTTCGCGTGGTCAGGCCCGAGCGTTCGTGCCACCACCGACGCGAACCGTCGGGTCGTTGCTGGACCTGCCAACCCTCGCGCTCCTTCGCCGCGTTGCTGCGTCGACACAGCGGCGCGAGCTGGTCGATGTCCGTGCGGCCCGGCGTATCGCCCGGCCGGATCGGATGCCACGGCTCGGCGTGATCGCTCTCGCACACCCGGGCGGCGGTGGAGCAGGTGGGCTCGCTGCAGGTGTCGTGCAGGGCCAGCTGGGCGTCCCGGAGCCAGCCCGGCGCACGCCGCCGGCGGCGACCCACGCCGACCACCGTCCCGGTGTCGTCCAGGATCACGCTACGCAGGTCGGCGCCCCGTGCCTCGACGAGGCGACGGGCGGTCTCCGCCGTCACTCGCACGTGGCCGCCGAGCAGGGTCGTCAGCAGCGCGGCCGGGACCTGTTCCCGGTCGAGCAGCGCAGACAGCTCCGTGCGCAGGATCAGCTGGGGTCTCGAGCGGGTCGCGGCTGCCGGTCCGGCGCTGCCCTCATGGGCGCTGCCCTCACCGGCGCTGCCCTCACCGGCGCTGCCCTCACCGGCGCTGCCCTCACCGGCGCTGCCCTCACCGGCGCTGCCCTCATGGGCGCTGCCGTTGCCGGTGCTGCCCTCACCGGCGCCGCCCCCGCCCGCGCCCCGAAGCGTGCTGTCGAGCAGGGACACGAGACGGTCGAGCCGCCGCTTGCCCGCGCTGCGGGTCACGGAGAGGGCGGCCTGCTCGTCCCGGTCCCCGGCGACACCGTGGCGAGCGGCGCCGTCGGGCGCGCCGGCGTCACCGTTGACCGCGGCGTCGAGGACCGCCAGCGCCTCCGGCCCGGCTTCGCCCCAGAAGCGACCGCCGCTGCCGTCAAGGCGGGGCTGGATCGCCAGGTACTCCTCGCGCTCCGCGGCCCGTTGTTGCTCGGCCACCTCCGTGGCTTCGAGCGATCGGAGCGTCCACCGGATCGTGCGCGTGACGTCGTCGGGTTGCGCTCCGCCGGCACCGCGCACGCCCGCGGCCACCGCCGCGTCGATGCGGTCGTCGAGGTATCCGGGCAGCCGGTGCACCATCAGGACGATGGATCGGACCTGCGCCCACGACACCTGCCCGGCATCGAAGGCGGTACGCAGCGACGGCACCCGTCGGAACACCGCGACCGAGGTGCGCAGCATCCTCGTGTCCGCGCCGGTCCGCCGGCCGACGAGCGAGATCCAGGCGTCGAGTCCCACGCCCGTGGTCGCCTCCGCGAGACCCGTGTCCTCCAGCCAGATGATGGCGCCGAGACAGTCCGCGACCAGCCGGTCGACGCGGCGCAGACGGGTGAGCAGATCCGCGAGATCCGGGACCTCGTTCAGGATCGGGAGCCCGAACGGGGCGAGCTCAGGGTCGTCGTCGGCGAACCGCCGCGCGACGTCGTCGTCCACGGCGCTGCGCAGGCCGTGACGGGCGAGCTCCTCGAGCTCACCGCCGGCCAGCGGGGGCGGGGCCGGCGCGCGGTGCCCGCCGCGAGGACCCGCCGGGTCGAACGCGTCGGTCGTCGGCGCCTCGTCGGTGGGTGCCTCGATGTTCGGGTCGTCGGCGGGGTGCGGTGCCCACGGCGGTGCGTGCCCAGCCGGGCGGGGTGGGCCTGACGGGGTTCGGCGGGCGCCCGCGCCCGTGGGCCGGTCTGCCACCACGTCGTACTCGGTGGTGCGCTCGCGCACGAGCCCGGGCTCGCTCGACACGGGTCGGATGTCGTACCGGCCACCCGGTAGGGCCGATCGTGGCGCGCTGGCCGGTGGTCGCCGGTACGCGCGCTGCAGCGGCATCCCCCGCCGGGGCCGTCGCGATCGCGGCCACGCGGTGAGCCGCCGTCCGCCCGTGTCCCTCGCTGCGATGACTGGTTCCATGTAGCGAACATACGTACGAGCACACGGATGCACAAGGGGGAACTTCGCGTCCCTGTGGATCATCCGACCCGTGGGCCGCGATCGCGTCGCGGCCCGTCGCCGGGACCCGCTCCGACCCGGTCGCGGCTCCCGTCCTCGCCTGTAGCGTGGGCGCGAGCGGCCGAGGAGCGCAGGTGAGCACGACGGACCCGATGTACTACTGGGACTACCTCGGTCTCGACGAGGTGCTCGGCTCGCAACGCCTCGTTTCCGGCAGCGGGGGACGCGAGCCCGCCCACGACGAGATGCTCTTCGTCGTCACCCACCAGGCGTTCGAGCTGTGGTTCAAGCAGATCCTGTGGGAGTTGGAGAGCGCGATCGAGGATCTCGCACATGAGCCGGTCCCCGAGCCGCTCATGGGCCAGGTCGTGCACCGCATCGAGCGCATCGTCGCCATCCAGCCGCTGCTGGTGCAGCAGTTCCACGTGCTGGCCACGATGACGCCCCTCGACTTCCTCGACTTCCGTGACGAGCTCATCCCGGCGAGCGGGTTCCAGTCGGTGCAGTGGCGGTTGATCGAGAACCGCATGGGACTCCCACCGACGCAACGACTCCGGATCCTCGGTGCCTCGTACACCTCGAGGTTGTCGGAGGAGCACACCCGTCGTCTGGAGCGGTCGGAGACGGAACCGACGCTGCTGGGCGTGCTCGACGCGTGGCTCGCGCGCACGCCGTTCCTGCGGTTCGGTGACTTCGACTTCTGGGCCGCGTACCGCGACGTCGTGGAGACGATGCTCGAGCGGGACCGGCGGCTCATCGAGAGCAACCCGAGCCTCGACGAGGTCGTGCGGCGTCAGCAGCTCGACGCGTTCGAGACGTCGTGTCGCACGTTCGAGCCGTTGTTCGACCGCGAGCAGTGGGACGCGCTGCGGGCCCAGGGGAAGCGCCGGTTGTCGCAGGAGGCGTTCCTCGCCGCTCTGCTGATCAGCCTGTACCGCGACGAGCCCGCGCTGCACCTGCCGTACCGCCTCCTCACGGCACTGGTGGACCTCGACGAGGGGTTCACCGCGTTCCGCAACGCCCACGCGCAGCTGGTCCACCGCACGATCGGCGGGCGCATAGGCACCGGCGGGACCTCGGGCCACGAGTACCTGCAGGCCGCCGCACGCAAGCACCAGGTGTTCACGGACCTGTTCGATCTCGCGACCTACCACCTGCCCCGCAAGGAGCTGCCGGCCTTGCCGGAGGACGTGCGTGAGCAGATGTCCTTCCGCTACGTGGACTGAGGAGCGACGGTGGCGGGATGCGGCGGCGAACGGCACCGCGGGTAGCCTCCGCCGCGATGTCACGCCGCGTGGGCCTCCTCGGGGGCACCTTCGATCCCCCGCACCTCGGCCACCTCGTCGTGGCCGAGTGCGCTCGTGTCGAGCTCGGACTCGACGAGGTCAGGCTGCTGGTGGCCGGCGACCCGTGGATGAAGGCCACCGTCTCGCCCCCCGACGACCGGGTGGGCATGGCGCGGGCCGCCGTCGCCGACGACCCGCACCTGCGTGTCGACGCCCGTGAGGTGGCTCGCTCGGGGCCGACCTACACGGCCGACACGCTGGCGGAGCTCAGCCGCGTCGAACCGGACACCGTCTGGTTCTTCGTGCTCGGCGAGGACGCGGCGGCCTCGCTCGCCGAGTGGGAACGGGCGGACGACGCCTTCGAGCTCGCCACCTTCGTCGTGGTGACCAGGCCCGGGTCCAGCCCGCCCGACCCCGCCACGCTGCCCGACCGCATCGTCCACCTCGAGATCCCGCAGCTCGAGGTCTCGTCGACGGAGCTGCGTCAGCGGTTCGGTGACGGGCGCGCCACCCGGTACCTCGTGCCCGTCGCGGTGGACCGCTACGTCCGCGAGCACGCCCTCTACGGCTGCGGCGAGGTCACCGACGGGGCCCGGTGACCGGGGTGCGGAGCGGCGTGCGCGGACCGGCTGTGGTTCCCTGCGCAGCGACCGTGACCGACGACCGACCGGAACCTGCCCTTGCCCGCCACCGATGAAGCCGTCGAACTCGCCGTCGCGGCGGCCGACGCAGCAGACGACGTCAAAGCGACGGATCTGGCCATCCTCGACGTCGCGGACCTGCTCGCGCTGGTCGACGTGTTCCTCCTCGCCACCGCCGCCAGCGACCGGCAGCTGAAGGCGACCGCCGAGCGCATCGAGGAGCGGCTGCGAAGCCGCGGCCGCAAGCCCGAGCGTCGTGAGGGCACGGCCGAGGCGGGATGGGTGCTGCTCGACTTCGGCGACCTGGTGTGTCACCTGTTCTCGGCCGAGCAGCGGGACTTCTACTCGCTTGAACGGCTCTGGGCGGACGTCCCTCGCCGCGACGTTCGCACGGGGGCGCCGTTGGCGCCCGCCACCGCGACCAGCGCCGCCACCGTGCGTGCCTCGGTTCGGGAAGAGTCGTGAGGCGGCTCGTGCTGGTCCGACACGGGGAGTCCGTGTGGAACGCCGAGGGGCGCGTGCAGGGCCAGGCCTGCGCGGGACTGTCGGCGGTGGGTCACGCGCAGGCGCGCGTGACGGCCGCCGCTCTGGCCAGCGCCTATCCCGACGCGCGCCTCGTGACCTCGGATCTGCAGCGCACCCGGGAGACGGCGGCGCCCATGGAAGCCGAGCTGCGGACGTCGGCTCCCTCCGACGCCCGGCTGCGCGAGCGCTCGTTCGGACGCTGGGAGGGGCTGCGTCGCGTCGAGGTCGAGGAGCTCGATCCGAAGCGCTCGGCCCGCTGGGCGACCGGTGAGGACGTCGTCGACGAGGTCGGGGGCGAGACCGGCGAACAGCTCGCCGACCGCGTCGATCCGGTGCTGCGTGAGTTGCTGCGCGCGACCCCGGTCGACGGGGTGACGGTCGCGGTGACGCACGGCGGATCGATCTGGTTCGGGGTGCACCGCACGCTGGGTCTCCCGCTACCGTCCCTGGGTGGCGTCGCGAACTGCTCGTTGACGGAGCTGGTCGCCTTCGACCGGGCCGGTGCCAACGGTGCCGGTGGTGAGCCGGTGGTCGTCCTGGACCGCTGGAACGAGGTTGCGCACCTACCGGTCGAGCTCAGGACGGGATGGCGCGCACGGACGGGTCGGGACGAGACGGCCGAACCGTCGAACGATGAGACGGAGGCGTCGACGGCGGTCTGACGCGGACGACCCGGACGACCCCGCACCGCCCACGTGACGGCGCCGGGAGGCAGGTCGCGGCCGGCCCGCGACGACGGCCTCGAGCGACCGCTTCGGCCCGCTCCGGGCGTCAGACCTGCATGAGCTCGTCGGCGGCGACGAGCCCCGAGGTCGCGGCCCCCTCGACCCTGCCGCCCGCGAACGCGTCACCTGCGAACGCCAGCGGAGCGCCCGTGGAACGGTCGAGGACGCAGGGGGCCCCGCCGTCGTCGTGGGGGGCGGAGTAGCGCCAACGGTGGACGTGGACCGGTCGTGACGTGGTCCCGAGGATCGGTGACGCCAGCGCCAGCAACCGCTGGGCGATCTCGTCGTCCGACGCGTCGAGGTACCGACGGCTGAAGGCCGCACCGGCGTGGATCGTGACCGCCGGGCTCGGCGATGCCCCGGTCACCAGGTTGTCGGTGAGGAAGGTGACGTCGCCGTCGGGGATCCGCATCGCCCCACGGGCCGGCAACGTCGGCGGATCGTCCGGGACGGCCAGCACGCTGAGACACGGGTCGTAGACCATGGAGCCGAGCCGTCGGTCGTGCTCGGGTGTCAGGGGGACGTCGCCGGCCCGGAGCAGCGCCAGGCTCTGCGGCACCGGTGGGGTCAGCAGCAGGCCGTCACCGCTGACGAGGTCCGTCGTCACGGTGGGGGCGTCGCGGTGAGCGACGGCGAGACGCCACCCGGACCCGGTGGCCTCGACACGCCGGACGAGGGTGCTCAACCGGACGGGGAGCTGCGAGGCGAGGTGCTCGGCGATGCTGCGCATCGTCGGCGTACCGCGGTAGCGCGGATGCCCGTCCGGGTCCTCCGGGGTGTCCCGGTCCGGGCTGCCGTGGAACCACCGTCGCGCCACCCCGGCCTCGGACCAGGCGGCGACGTGGCCCGCGAACCGGTCGGAGCGGACCGTGAAGAACTGCGCGCCGTGGTCGAACGTGGCATCACCCACGGTCCGGGTCGCGATCCGGCCACCCGGGGCGTGCCCCTTGTCGACGACCGTCACCTCGTGGCCCGCCCCGAGCAGCTCGTGGGCGGCGAGGACACCGGACAGGCCGGCGCCGACGATCAGGATGTGAGACATTGGGACCTCCGGTCGCGTTCGCGGCCGTGGGTGGGGGCGGACGGACGTGGGCGGGGGCGGACGGACGTGCGGTACGTACCGTTGATCGGCGCGGGCGGCCCGCCTCACCCGACGGCGGCTGCGGTCCGCTCACCCCGTGGGATCGACGGTGCGGAG
>SKTG01000297.1 GCA_007118045.1 Nitriliruptoraceae bacterium | reverse complement strand
CGGCGGCCTCGAGGTAGGCCGCGTACGGGGCCTTGTCCGCGTCGATGAAGATCAGGTCGAACGGGCCGGCCCCCTCGTCCCGTAACGCCGCCAACGTCTGCCGTGCGTCCCCGACGCGGATCTCGACCCGATCCGCGAGGCCGGCGGCCTCGAGGTTGCGCCGGGCGACCTCGGCGTGCTCGGGGGATCGTTCCAGGCTGATGAGCCGGCCGTCCTCGACCAGCCCACGGGCGAGCCAGATGGTGCTCTCACCGCCGAGCGTGCCGATCTCGAGGATCGATCGGGCGTTGCTGGTCATCGCCAGGACCTGCAGGAGACGGCCCGTGGCGGGGGAGACCGCGATGTCCGGCAGCCCCGCGTCCAGCGAGCGCCGCCGCGCGGCCGCGATCACCGGGTCGGCGCCGAACAGCTCGTCGAGGTAGCCGTCGACGCGTGCGTAGCGGTCCTCGGCCATGCGTGCGGTCTCCCTCTCGTGGCCTCCGGGGGCGAACCCGTCGTCGGGGCCGCGGGCTCTCCCCTAGACCGGTGGCGGCCCGAGACGCCAGTTGGCACGTCCCGTCTGGTCGAGTCCCACGAACCGGACCGTGATCCTGCTCCCCACCCGCCAGGGCCCGGACGTGGTCGTCAGCCCGTGCTCGTCGACCTGGAGCTTGCCGCGTTCCTTCGGCCCGAGGTCCAGAGCGCGCTCCGCGGTGAGGAACCCCGTGACGCCGAGACGCGGCAGCCGCAACCGCAGTCCCGCGGCGGTGACCCCGGTCACCGTCGCGGGCTCCGGGCGGGAGAGGAACCCCCGGTCGAGGAGGCGCGACCACAGCTCAGCGCGTTCCCGCGACTGCAGGTGGTTGATCCCACCGGCCCGGGCGTCGAGCCAGCCCGCCAGCGGCCGCAGGTCCTCGGCGGCGTGGGGCGGGGCCTCGTCGGCCAGGGCGGCGCGGATCTGGCGGTGCACCACGAGGTCGGCGTAGCGCCGGATCGGCGAGGTGAAGTGCGTGTACGCGGAGGCGGCCAGACCCGTGTGCGCCGAGGGATCGGGCTCGTAGGTCGCCCTGGCCGTGGACGACGCGGCCACCGAGACGAGCAGGTCCCGGTCGGCATGCCGCCCCTCCTGGTCGAGCCGGTCGATCTCGGCGATGATCTGTCCGACGACCGTCTCCGCCTCCGCGTCCGGGTCCTCGAGGGACGGGACCTTCGCGTCGGCGAGCTCCACCGCCCCCCGCAGTCGTGCCAGGCGGTCGGGCGCCAGGCCCGTGTGGGCCCGGTAGAGCGCCGGCACCTGACGTGCGATCAGCCAGCTGGCCACGGCCTCGTTGGCGGCGACCATCAGGCGTTCGACGAGCCGGTAGGCCTCCGCGTGCGGCGTCGCCTCCACGGTGGTCAGCTTGCCGTCGACCAGCGACGGTTCCACCTCGGCGTCGTCGAAGAGCTCCTCGAAGGTGGCGCGCGCGTCCCGCTCGACGCCGAGGCGCCGGGAGGCTTCGAGCGCTGCCGTGAGGACCGGTTGCACCGTCGTCGACGCGTCCCCGGCCTCCGCTTCGATCTCGCTCGTGTCGCCGTCGAGCCAGGGCTGCAGCGCCTCGTAGCTCAGCTGCGCCGACGAGCGGACCGCCGCGGCTTCGACCGTGACCTCGCCGATGGCGCCGTCCGGCGCGACGGTGAAGCGGGCGGAGATGGCCCAGCGGTCCTGCTGGGGGAGCAGGGACAACGCGCCCTCGGAGAGGGCGGGGTCGAGCATCGGCGCGTTCTCGCCGACGGCGAGGTAGGCCGTCGAGGCGACGACGCGCGCGTAGCGGTCGGCCGGGGAGCCGACACCGATGGCGCGGGCAACGTCCGCGATGTGCACCGCCACCTGCACCGGTGCGTCGGCGCTCCCGTCCCAGGAGGCGGCGACGGCGTCGTCGAGGTCACGGGTCGATCGGCTGTCGACGGTGATGCAGACCTCGTCGCGACGCTCCTCCCACGGCGCCTCCACACCGGGGACCGGGCCCGCGGGGTCGAGACCGGCCGCGCCGCCGCGGCCGCCTCCCGCCAGCAGACCGACGACACGGTTGTGGGTGGTCTGCGCCTCCGCCGGGTCCAGACCGGCCGCGGCCGCTCCGCCGGGGATCAACGCCGGGGCCGTGCGACCGAGCGCGACGACCACCGACGCGGCCCGGACCGCCTGCGGTGAACCGACGACGTGCGGACCGGCCACCAGCGCCCGGCCGAGCGGCGCGCCGTCGTCGCCGTCGGCGATGAGCACCACGACCTGCCGGCCGATGGCGAGGTTGAGCTTCGGGTCGGCGGCCAGGTTCTGATCGAGGCGGACCCAGCCGGTGCCGAGCGAGTGGTCGGGCTCGACCACGAGCCGGCCCGGGCCCTGCTGGAGCGTGCCGACCAGCATGCGGCGTGGGCGCGACACGAGCGTCATGGCGTTCGCCGACGCGCCCTTGTCGTCGATAGCCACCTCGACATCGACCAGATCGTCGGCGAGCAGGCCCTTCGCCACCGGCGGTGGGACGAAGATGCGGTCGATCTCGTGGGGCGAGCCCGCGTCGTCATGGACGGTGACCGGGATCTCGGTCAGCAGGTCGGCGTCGACGGGATCGGCGAAACCGAAGCCACGAGGGTGAGGGCGGAAGCGGGCGCGCGTCAGCAAGCGTTCTGGCTCGGTGTGTGGGAGCGATGAGGTCGGCGGAGTCTCTCACCTCGGAGCCCGATCCGCACAACCCGGTCCGGCGGCCGCGCATCCGGTGAGCACGACCGGGCGGACGTGCCGCACGCGCGGCGCGGGACCGGGTCGTCGGCGGCGGCTCTCAGCCGCCCCGCGCGGCGGTCTGGAGGCAGGCGAGCAGGGCATGCGCGAGCGGCGCGTCCTCGCCGAGGTCGTCGGGG
>SKTG01000502.1 GCA_007118045.1 Nitriliruptoraceae bacterium | reverse complement strand
GTCACGACCGCCACCCTGCCCGCCAACTGCCACGTCACTCGCGCACTTTCCGCCGGGGTCGTCCGTCTCATGGACCCGCGCAGCCTGGCACGCTCGGGCACCGGAGCGCGAACTCGTTCCGTTCGACGCGAGCTCGTCCGCACCAGGCGGGCTCGTCCGCACGAGGCGGGCTCGACTGCACGAGGCGGGCTCGTCCGCACGAGGCGGGCTCGTCCGCACGAGGCGGGCTCGTCCGCACGACGCGAGCCCGCCCGCACGATCTGGCCGTCGGCCGGCAACCGGCCGGCGCGGTCCAGGTCGCGACCATGTCGGGCCACATCCCACGGACGGACCGGACCGCACCTGCCGAGCGTGGCGGGGTGGTGCCGCCAGCACCGGGAGCACCCCGATGACACATCAGAACGACGGTCCCGCGGGGACGACCCTGTCGGTGGACGGCCCCGTTGTGCCGACGTGGGCCCGGGCCGCAGCCTGGGCGGGGCTGCTCGGCGTCGTCGCCTACGTCGTGGCCTGGTGGGTCGCCGGTGCGGTCCAGCCGGCCTACGACGCCAGCGAGCAGGCGATCAGCGAGCTCTTCGCCGTGGACGCACCCTCGCCGTGGCGGCCCCTGCTCGTGGCCGGGCTGGTGATCTCGGGCATCGCCATGATGTTGCTGGCACCGGCGCTGCACCGATGCCTACCGGGCCGCGGTCGCACCGGGCCGGCGCTCGTGGCGCTGTCGGGGCTCGGCACCGTCGCGGTGGCCGCGGCTCCGTGCTCACCGGGGTGCCCGGGAGCCGGCGCGACGACCACCGACACGGCCCATGCGGCGGCAGCAGCACTGGCCTACGGCGCGCTGGTGTGTGCGCCGCTGGTCGTGGCCTGGCGGGTCCGTGTCGCCGACCGCCGCCTCGCCACGTGGTCGCTGGCGCTCGGCGGCCTGGCGGTGGCCGGGCTGCTCGTGCACTACCTCGGCGTCGTCGACGCAGCGCCCGGCTTCCAGCAGCGGGCCTTCAACACGATCGCCGACCTCTGGTACGTCCTGGTGGCGGTGCGGCTGCTCCGGGCACCTCGCTCGCCGGCGCGATGGGCCCAGGACCTTCCAGGCCGGTCGCGTCGGAGCTAGTCGTGCTCGGACGAGCGGGGATCGGGTTCGTCCCGTCGCTGAGCCTTCGAGAGCTCGTGTTCCAACGAGCGTTGGCGTCGCGCCAACGCATCGCGGACGCCAGCGCCGTGGTGTGGTGGGGCGTCCCGGAGATGGCGGCGGATCTCCGCCAGTTCGGCGAGGACGGTCGCGACGGGACGTCGTGCGTGTTCGCCCATCGGCGGCCTCCCCTCGGCATCCGGCGGCACCTGGCGAACGCGACCGGTTCCTCGGTCCGGACCTCGACGGTGCCGCGGTCCTCGCATGCGGGCCCTGCCAGCCGGCCCGTGCGACCAGCGTGCCCCACGGGCGCCCGGTGGGACAACACCGGACGCTCCGGGCCGAGCATCGGCTGATCGTCGTCGACGCGCGCACCACGCGCCAGGTCTGGTCGAGCGTCCGCCCCTCTGTAGTGTGCGCTTCGTGACCACAACTGCGCGCCTGTTCTCCCGGGACTTCTGTCTCGTCGTGGTGGGCACGTTCCTGTTCTTCGCCGCGTTCGGCGCGTCGCTACCCGTGCTTCCCCGTTTCGTGGTCGACGAGCTCGGCGGCGGTGACATGACCGTGGGGCTGGTGTTCGCCGCCTACGCCGGGGCGGCGGTGGTGATCCGCCCGCTCGTCGGCCGCATCGGTGACCGCTCCGGTCGTCGGGTCCTCGTGCTGCTCGGTGCCGCCCTGACCGGCTCGGCGCTGCTCGGGCACCTGCTGGTCGGGTCGGTGGGGCTGCTGGTGCTCATGCGGGTGCTCGCGGGAGCTGGGCAGGCCGCCGTCGTGGTGGGCTTCGCGACGCTGGCGCTCGACCTGGCGGTGTCGGAACGGCACGGAGAGGCCTCGAGCTACGTGATGGTGGCCGTGCAGCTCGGCATGGGGTTCGGACCGTTGACGGGGGAGCTGCTCCTGCACTCCTGGTCGTTCGACGCCGTTTGGGTGGCCTCCGCGATCGGCTGCCTGGTGGCCTTCGTCGCCGCCCTGACCTTGCCGACCGAGGGCCGGGCCGTGGCGCTGGCCTCCCGGGGGTTGTTCCACCCCGCGGCGTGGCGACCGGGCATCGTGCTCGGTCTCGGCACCCTGGGCTTCGTCGGCTTCCTGGCGTTCGTGCCGCTCTACGGCGAGCAGCTGGGGCTCGCCCGGGTGGCGCCGCTGTTCCTCGTCGGCTCCGGCACGATCGCCCTCGTGCGGGTGGTGGGTGCGAAGCTGCCGGACCGCCTCGGTGCGGTGCCAGGCGCCACCGTCGCGCTGATGCTGCTGGTCGTCGGGCTCGTCGCGCTCGGGCTGGCGCCCTCGGCATGGGCCCTGTACGCCGCCACCGTCGTCATGGCCAGCGGCACCGCCATCCTCGCACCTTCGATGGTGCTGGCCGCCGTCCGGGGCGTGCCCAGGAACGAGCGGGCCCGGGTCATGGCGACGTTCACGATGTTCCTCGACATCGCCTCCGCGGTAGGCCCGGCGGCGTTGGGGGTGGCGGCGGCGCGGACCGGCTACGGACCCACCTTCGTGGTCGCCGGCGGTGCCGCCGGCGTCGCCCTGCTCCTGTTGCGCTTCTGGTTGGCCCCGCGTCTTGCCGCTCCGTCGGCGCCCGAGACCCGTGTCCCGGACGTCGTGACGCCGCCGGCGTCGAACGCGACGTCGGACTCGTCGGAGGCGGTGACGCCCGAGGCGTCGGACGCGGTGACGTGGGGCACGACGGGCGCGGGGACGTCGGACGCGGCGACGTCGATGGATCCGGATGCAACGCCGGCCGCGTCGGACGGGCAGC
>SKTG01000242.1 GCA_007118045.1 Nitriliruptoraceae bacterium | reverse complement strand
CGAGGGCCTTCGCGGCGACCCCCTCCCCCTCGTGGATCAGGCCGAGCAGGATGTGCTCGGTCCCGATGTAGTTGTGGTTGAGCATCCTCGCTTCTTCCTGCGCGAGGACGACGACCCTTCGGGCCCGGTCGGTGAACCGCTCGAACATGCGGCCTTCTTTCGAACGTCGTGTACGTCGGCATCCCCGCCGAGGTGGTGGGCGAGGAGGTCCAGGCTGGACCGTCACGGCCCCACCCGAGCGTAACCCATCGGTGCAAGGCCGCTCGGGGCCGTGCTGTCCCGCGAGGGTGACCCGTCCCGGCGCGCGGCGCCCCGTACCCGACAACACCGGTGGGCGATGATCTGCGTCCCGGGGACGCAGGTCCGAGCGCCGGGCGGACGTGGCCGGGTCACGGCCGGTCGAGGTGGGCGAACACCTCCTCGAGGTCCCCGGCCACGACGTAGAGCTCGGCCGTCTCCCGGCGGGCGAACCCCTGCGCGAACAGGTGCTCGAAGGTGGCCAGCAGGGGTCGGTAGAAACCGTCGACGTCGTAGAGGACGACGGGCTCGTCGTGGTAGCCGAGCTGCCGGAGGGTGAGCACCTCGAGCAGCTCCTCCAGCGTGCCGAAGCCGCCCGGCAGGGCGACGAACGCGTCGGCGCGCTCGATCATCACCTGCTTGCGACCCGACATGCCGTCGGTGACCACCAGCTCGTCACAGCGGCGGTCCGCGAGGCCGCGGTCGGCCATCAGCCGGGGCAGGACCCCGACGACGCGGCCACCGGCGCCACGCACGCTGTCGGCGAGCGTGCCCATCAGGCCCATCGCGGTGCCGCCGTAGACCAGCTCGTCGCCGCGCTCGGCCAGCCGGCGACCGTAGGCGGCCACCGCCGAGCGGTAGCGCTCGTCGACGGCGTCCGACGAGGAGGTGTAGGTGGTCAGGCGCACGCCACGGACCTAGCCGCGCTCGGGCCGCAGCGTCGGGAACAGGATCACGTCGCGGATGTTGGCCACGTCGCCGAGCAGCATCACCAGTCGGTCCACGCCGACGCCGAGGCCGCCGATGGGGGGCAGCCCGAGCTCCATCGCCCGCAGGTACGGCTCGTCGACGGCCATCGCCTCCTCGTCCCCGGCGTCCTTGGCCCGCGCCTGGGACTCCAGCCGCTGGCGCTGGTCGTCCGGGTCGGTCAGCTCCGAGAACGCGTTCGCGAACTCGCGGCCCGCGACGATCAGCTCGAAGCGCTCGGTGACCTCCGGGCGCTCCCGGTGCCGCCGCGCCAAGGGGGAGACCTCGACCGGGTAGTCGATCACGAAGGTCGGCTCCCACAGCGTGTGCTCCACCAGGGCCTCGTAGAGCTCCAGCAGGAGCTTGCCCACGCCCCACGCGTCGTCGAAGCCCACGCCCTGGTCGGTGCACACCTCGCGGACGCGGGCGATCCCGGTGTCGTGGTCGAGGTCGCTCGCCCCCGTCGCTTCCCGCACCAGGTCGAGCAGCGCGACCCGGCGGTACGGGCCGGCGAGCGAGACCTCACGCCCCTGGTAGCTGAACTCCACGGTGCCGAGGGCCTCGACCGCCGCCCGGCGCAGCAACGCCTCGGTCAGCTCCATGACGTCGTGGTAGTCGTCGTACGCGGCGTACGACTCGAGGATCGTGAACTCCGGGTTGTGACGGGTGCTCATGCCCTCGTTGCGGAAGACCCGGCCGAGCTCGAACACGCGGGGCATGCCACCGGCGATCAGCCGCTTGAGGTACAGCTCGGGGGCGATGCGCAGGTACAGGTCCTCGTCCAGGGCGTTGTGGTGGGTCACGAACGGCTTGGCGGTCGCCCCGCCCGGGATCGGGTGGAGCATGGGGGTCTCGACCTCGACGAAGCCCCGGTCCACCATCTCCGAGCGCAGCGCCCCGAGCACGGCCGTTCGCAGCGCGAAGACCCGCCGGGCCTCCGCGTTGACCGTCAGGTCGAGCTCACGTTGCCGGAACCGGGCCTCCGTGTCCGAGAGGCCGTGCCACTTGTCCGGCAGCGGGCGGACACCCTTGCCGAGCAGCGTCAACGAGGCCGGCTTCACCGACAGCTCGCCGGTCCTGGTGGCCACCACCTCGCCGGTGGCGCCGAGCCAGTCCCCGGCGTCGAGCAGCTCGAGCAGCTCGCGTGAGGCGCCGTCGAGGGCCGCGGCCGGACAGAACAGCTGCAGGTCGGTGCCGTCCTCGCGCAGGACCAGGAAGGTGAGCCGGCCCAGCTCGCGCTTGCCGACCACCCTGCCGGCGACGGTCACCTCCACGCCGCTGTCCTCACCGGCGGGCAACCCCTCGTGCTCGGCGCGCACCTGCGCGAGGCTGCGTGACGGCCGGAACCGGACCGGGTAGGGCTCGACGCCGCGTTCGCGCAGCTGCTCGACCTTGGCGCGACGACCGGCCACGATCTCGGCGAGCTTGGACTCCTCGTCCGGTTCTTCGACGGTCACGTGTCGCCTCGGGGCGTGGGGCCGGGTCGGCGCGCAACCTACCCCGCTCGATGGTCCCGGACGTCGAGGGCCAGGTCGAGCTGCGGCGCGGAGTGGGTGATCGCGCCGACCGCGATGCGGTCCACGCCGGCGAGCGCGTACTCGTGGGCGGTGTCCAGGCGCACCGTCCCGGAGGACTCGACCAGGACCCGCTGGTCGGGGCCGTGCGCGGCCAGCCACGCCACGGCGGCACGGGTGGTGGGCACGTCGAAGTTGTCCAGCAGCACGTCGCGGGCGCCGGCGCCGACGGCGGCCTCCAGCTCCTCCAGCGAGTCGACCTCGACCTGCACGTGCCGACCGTCCGCGGCCGCCACAGCGGCACGGGTCGCGGCCGCCACGCCGCCCGCGGCGACGGCGTGGTTGTCCTTGACCAGCAGGGCGTCGGACAGGCCGATCCGGTGG
>SKTG01000141.1 GCA_007118045.1 Nitriliruptoraceae bacterium | reverse complement strand
CGCGCTTCCGGGTACGAGCGTGCTCCGGCCGGCTACGGCCCGGCGCCGGTGGTCCGCTCGGGTCGGAAAATCGGGCGAAACGAGAAGTGTCCGTGCGGCTCCGGGCTCAAGTACAAGCGGTGCTGCGGGAGATAAGCCGGCCGACATGATTGCCCCGGCGCTGCGCCTGGCAACAGATAGGCGGGCAGTTTAGAATAGGGATGGATGGATCGTGAGAAGTTGCGCCACATCGCTCGCACTATCGTATGGGACTACGCTTACTCGCCGGACGACGTCGTCGAGGTGATCACCGGCGTGCGCGATCGAGTCGGACATCTCGACCGCCGCGCGCTGTTCGTACGAACGCTCGAGAGTCTACCGTGGCAACGAGTCGTACAGGCGTTCGGAATTGACGATGTGAAGGCGATGCTTACCCCGGATACAATCGAGCGGATCTGGCCTCCGTCCCTGCGAGAGCGATATGAACGAATACGACGCCTTTTACGAGGAGAATGTATACCCCCTGCAGAATGGAGTGCTGAAAACGCTCGCCGGCTGCGACGCACCCTTTTATCTGACCGGTGGTACCGCGCTTCATAGGCACTATTTCTCATACAGGTACTCGGATGATCTCGATCTCTTCATACAGAGCGATCCGCATTACGGAGAGCATGTGGACGAGGCGTTGGACGCGATTCGTGATGCCGGCTTTCGTATAGACCAGGACATGTTCATCCGAGGCGATCACTACACCCGCATTGTGGTGATCGAAGATGACATTCCGTTGCGAATCGACCTCGTAAACGACACCGCGCCGTATTTCGGAACGTACGAATCCGGCGAACTATTCCCGCGCATCGACAACTTGCGCAATATCCTTTCGAATAAGCTGACTGCCCTTTATCGACTCGAAATCAAGGACACCGTTGATCTATGGGCGATCTGCAAGCGGCTTCCGTTCGATTGGGGCGAACTACTCGATGAAGCAACACAGAAAGAAGTGGGGATCGATGCGGCTACGATTGCCGATGTCATAAAGTCAGTGCCCGAGCACCTGTTCGATGAGCTACGCTGGAAAAACAGACCCGACCGCGTCACGTTCTTCCACGATATACGCAGATTAGCCGACGATCTTCTGCACGTCCGGATGAACTCGCTCGGTCCGTAGATAGCCCGTGGAACCGCCACTCCCCTCACCAGACGGCGGCCGGGTAGAATGCCCGGATTCGTTCGTCGGAGGTGACGAGCGCGGCGTCGTGTTCGGCGGCGAACGCTGTAATCCAACGGTCGGCCGGATCGCGGTGCGTCCACTCGAGGGCGGCTCCGGCGACCGCAGTCGCCACGCTGAGACTGTGCAGCTCGAGTCCGTCGATTGCGCGGAGACGGGCGATGTACTCTTCGATGGTGACCGGAAGCTCTAGCGCGCCCCTTGTCTGTTTCAGCGCAATTTCCCAGAGCGAGACGCTAACGACGAGGGTACGGCTCGCGTTCCGAAGTGCCGCGGCCGCCGCCTCGCTCAGTCGCTCGGGAGATAACGTCCAGTAGAGAAGCGCGGAGGTGTCGAGTACCATGGCGCCTCCTGCATCGGGACCGCCCGCGACGGCACGGATGTCTTGACGGGCTTCGCTCGCGCCGACATCAGACATGCTCCCACTCTCCGATGGTCGGTGTGTCGGGATCCTCGTGCAGGACGAGCGTGCCGTGCAGATCGCCGAATGCCTCGTCGACGCCCCGTTTGGACTCGTACGGACGTACCACGATCGTCGGCTTGCCGTGGTCGGTGACCACGACCTCCTCACCGGTGCGCTCGATATCCCGCATGATTTCGAGCATACGCGCCTTGAACGCGCTCTTGCTGATCTGCATCATCTCGTTTATTATGACCAGAGTCATGACTATGGTCAATCACGGAACACTGCCTGTCCGTGCGGGTCGTCTGACCGTTCCGGGACGAGTGGGTAGTGTCACCACCTGCGGTCCGCGCTATACTGACGGGGCGATGCGATTGACCGACCGCGAGCGAGAAGTGATTGTTGAGACTGCGCGGGCGCATTTCGGAGAAGTGTGCCGCGTGACGCTGTTCGGCTCGCGCGCGTACGACAGCCGGCGCGGCGGAGACATCGACCTGCTCATAGATACTCCCATGGATTACACGACCGCCGCCCGCCGGATCACGACGTTTCTTGTCGCGCTGAAGCGCCACATCGGCGACCGGAAGATCGATGTAGTCCTGCGAACGCCGGACGCCGCAACGCAGCCGGTCCACGAGGTCGCCGACAGCGAAGGAGTGCGCCTGTGAACGGCGAGGGCGAGCGCATGCGCGCGCTTCTTCGCGAGTGCGGAATCCATGCCCGACGGATCCGGCGCGCCCGCGATCGGTGCGCGGAGCTCTTTCCGCTGAGCGAGGAATCGTATCGCGCGCTCACCGAAGACGAGGTAGAACACATCGACCAGCTGCTCTATCGCTTCACGAAGCTACAGGATGTGCTGGGAGCGCGCCTGTTTCCCGCCCTTATGGGGACACTCCGCGAGGATGCCGACTCGATGACCATCTTCGATGTGCTTGCCGCTCTGGAGGGCGCCGGCGCGATTCCGAGTCAGGAAGAGTGGTTACGGCTTCGCGAGCTCCGGAATCGAATCGCTCACGAGTACGAGTACGATGCCCGCGCCGGAAGCGAGTCGCTGAACGAGCTGTACACAAGCCTCGACGAGCTGCTGCGGGCGTGGGAGGCGACTTCGCGCTTTGCGAACGAGAAGGTGTTGCCATCGTTGCCGGAGTAGTGCCCGGTCGGAGTGCGACTCAGTATCAGGTTGCCCGTCCCCCACGACAGTACAGCAGGCATGATGCATTTCCCGGGCCGGTTTCACCGGTCGGGGTGATCGCATCTGCAAAGTGCAAACTT
>SKTG01000125.1 GCA_007118045.1 Nitriliruptoraceae bacterium | reverse complement strand
CCCACCAGCCAGCTCGCCAGCACCGCCCGCCAGCTCACCGGCACCACCGGCCAGCTCACCCGTCCCGGCCGCCAGCCCGTCCAACCCACCAGCCAGCTCACCAGCACCGCCCGCCAGCTCACCGGCACCACCGGCCAGCTCGTCGGCCCCGTCGGCCAGTTCCGCACCGCCGCCGGCCAGCTCGTTCAGCACGCCGTCCAGCTCGCGGCTCCCGCTCGCCAGCTCGGAGGCGCCACCGGCCAGGCCCCCGAGCCCGTCCTCCAGCCCGGCGATCCCCGCCGACACCTCGGCCGCGCCGTCCGCCAGCTCGCTGGTGCCGTCGGCGAGCTCGCGGGCTCCCGACCCCAACGCCTCGAGACCTGCGAGCGCCTCCTCGACCCCGGTCGCCAGCCCTCCGGCGGTCGTCGCCAGCAGCTCGCTACCCGACGCCAGGCCATCCAGCAGCCCGATCACGGCCTCGAGGGAGGCAACGAGGCGTTCGTCGTCCTCGCGCTCGGCCACCTCGTCGCGCAGGTCCTGCGCCGCCGCACGCAGCTCGCCCCCGACGCCGTCGATGTCGTCGCCGAGCTCGCGCAGCTCATCGACGAGCCGAGCGCCCGCTTCGGCGGCGGCCACGGCCTCGTCACCCGCAGCACCGACGGCCGCCAGCTCGTCTGCGAGCTCGGCCGCGCCGGCGGCGACCGCCGCCGCACCGTCGGAGAGCGGGCCGAGCCCCGTCACGACCTCGTCGAGCCCGCTCTCGAGGCCCTCGGCACCCGTGGTCAGCTCCCCGAACGCGGCCGCGATACCGGTCAACCCGCCGGCCAGCTCGTCGACGCCGCCCGCGAAGCCGGCGAGCCCGCTCGCGAGCTCCTGGCTGCCACCGGCCAGCTCGTCGGCGCCACCCGCCAGCTCGCGGGTACCCCCGGCCAACTCGTCGGCGCCACCCGCCAGGGCACCGACGCCGCCGGCCAGCTCACCCGCTCCACCAGCCAGCTCACCGGCGCCACCCGCCAGCTCGTCGACACCACCGGCCAGCTCACCCGCTCCACCAGCCAGCTCACCCGCTCCACCAGCCAGCTCACCGGCGCCTCCCGCCAGCTCGTCGACACCACCGGCCAGCTCACCCGCTCCACCGGCCAGACCCTCCGCACCACCAGCCAGGTCACCGACACCGCCGGCCAGCTCGTCGGCCCCGTCGGCCAGCTCCCGGGTCCCGCCGACCAGCTCGTCCACGCCACCGGCCAGATCGCCCGCGCCCCCCGCCAGCTCCTGGGTGCCGCCCGCCAGCTCACTCGTCCCGTCGGCGAGGTCCCGTGCCCCGTCGGCGGCGACGGCCACGAGCGCCCCGAGCACCGCGGTCGTGTCGCGGTCGAGGAAGCCGTCTGGGAGCTCCGGCAGCTCGGCGCCGACCGGGGCGGCCTCCACCTCGATGTCCGGGGTCCCCCGACCCGGCCGGGCGCGCACCTGCAACGTCAGTTCCTCGTCGAGCAGCGGCGGGGCCAGCACACCCGTGCGCGTCACCGTCACACCGTCGTCGTCGATCCGGGTGGTGGTCGCGTCCTGGGTCGGGGCATCGACCTCCCAGCCGTCCGGGTAGCGCACCGCGATCTCGACCAGTCGCGGGACCCCGATGCGCCGTTCGCGCTCCTCGATGCCCTCGGGGCCGTTGACCAGGAAGGAGCGGTCCGCCGCGGTGGTGTCACGGACCGTCACCTGGGTGGTGAGACCCTCGTCGACGCGGTCGAACTGGGGCGGCTCGACGGAACCGGCCGTGTCCGCTTCGTGGACGATGGACACGGCAACACCTGGTGCCTCGTCCTCGGCGGCCCCGTCGTCGCAGGGCTCACCGTCGGGGTCGACGAGCAGCCGTCGCAGCTCACCGATCTCGCCGTCGTCGCCGAGGGGGGCGCGCAGCACCGACGCGTTCGAGACCGACGTCGGTTCGCACGCCTGCGTCTGGTGGAGCCGCGGCATGTCGGCGAGCAGCAGGACCACCACCACGGCCAGCACCAGACGCGCCCGCAACCGCGGGCTGCCCGAGCGGGCGGTGGGCGACTCGAGGGACACACGTCCTCCGAAGGCTGGCGCAGGATCCGTTCGGGCGCGCGACGGCGACGGTGTCGGCGATAGCGGCACGGGCCGCCCCGAGGGGGATCCGGATACAGCTACGTATCCGGATGTGTGACCGTATCCGGTCGCTCGGCGTGGACCTCACCGGCGGTCGGCACCGCGCGCCGCTCGCGCGACGCCCATCCCGCACCGGCGGTCAAACCGAGGCGAGCCGCCCCGCGAGGTCGTCGAGCATCGTCAGGCACGCGTCGAGCTGGTCGAGCTCGACGTACTCGTCCGGCCGGTGGGCGACGTCGATGCTCCCCGGGCCGCACACGACCGCCGGGATCCCGACCGCCTGGTACAGGCCGGCCTCCGTGCTGAAGGCGGCGGTCCGCAGCGGCCCGGCCTCGTCACCGAGCAGCTCGCGGACGAGGGCCACCGCGGCGGAACCCGGCTCGGGATCCAGGCCGCCCACCGAGCCGACCGTTGCGGTCTCGATCGTGGCCGCGGGGTCGCGCGCCGCCAGCTGCGCCCGCAGGTGCTCCTCGTACGCCGCGACCGTCGCCAGGATCGCGTCCGCGTCCCCCTGGCTGGCGGTGCGGAACTCCCACTCGATCGTGCAGCGGCCGGAGACGACGTTGCGCGCGGTACCGCCCTCGATCGTGCCCACGTTGATCGTGCTGCCGGGCGGGTCGAAGGGGCTGTCCGCCGGGGGGTGGACACGCACGTGATCGGCCAGGTCCCCCAGATGCGCGATGTAGGCGGCCGCCGTCTCCACGGCGTTGACCCCCCGGTCGGGCGCCGAACCGTGACCCTCGACCCCCACGATCGTGGTGGTGTGCTCGTAGCAGCCCTTGTGGGCGTAGACGATGCCCATGGACGTCGGTTCCCCCACGATCGCGGCCGTCGGTCGCGGCCCGGTACGCGCCAGCTCACCGATCAGCAGTGGCGCGCCGAGGCAGCCGATCTCCTCGTCGAAGGTCAGCGCGATGTGGATCGGCACCGGCAGGTCGGCCGACGCGAACCGCGGCGCCATCGCCAGCGCGCAGGCGATGAAACCCTTCATGTCCACGGCGCCGCGGCCGTAGATGCGGCCCTCGCGTTGGGCGGCGAGGAACGGTGCGCCGGTCCACCCGTCCTCCCCCGCCGGTACGACGTCGGTGTGGCCCGAGAGCACGACACCACCGTCGACGTTCGGCCCGATCGTGGCCAACAGGTTGGCGGTGTTGCGGTCCTCGTCGTAGGTCCGGGTCATGCGTGCCCCGAGCGGGGCGAGCACATCCTCGACGTAGGCGATCAGATCGAGGTTGGAGGTCCCGGTGACGGTCGGGAACCCGATCAGGTCGGCCAGCAGCCGCAGAGCCTCCGAACGCTGCGGCGGCATGCCGGTCGTATCGGGAGGTGCGGCGTGGCCGGACGCGCCCGTCACGTCTTGGCCATGACGGCGCGCGGGTAGTCGGCCAGGGGGTCGGCCGGCCCCTCGTCGCGGATGAGGATCGTCTCGGTGATCTCCAGCCCCCAGTCGTCGAACCACAGTCCCGGCATGAAGTGGAAGGTCATGCCCGGTTCGAGCACCGAGGTGTCGCTGCGCCGGAAGCTGATCGTGCGCTCGCCCCAGTCGGGCGGGTAGCTCATGCCGACCGCGTACCCGCAGCGCCCCTCCTTCTCGATCCCGGCCCGCTCGAGCGTCGTGTACAGCGCGTCGGCCACGTCGCAGGCCCGGTTCCCGGCTCGCGCCCGGTCGAGGCCGGCCTCGAGCCCCTCGATCAGGGCCGCCTCGGCCCGGCGGAGCGCCGCGGGCGGCTCTCCCAGGTGGATGGTCCGGCACAACGGGGCGTGGTACCGGCGGTAGCAGCCCGCGACCTCGAAGAAGGTGGCCGAACCGGACTCGAAGACCGCGTCGTCCCAGGTCAGGTGCGGGGCGGAGGCGTCGACCCCGGTCGGGACCAACGGCACGATCGCCGGGTAGTCGCCGCCGAAGCCCTCGTCGCCCTCGACCCCCGGGACCCCGGAGATGCCCGACCGGAAGATCTCCGCGACCAGCTCGCTCTTGCGCAAGCCGGGTTCGATCATGTCGAAGATGTGGTGGTGGATCTGCTCGACGATGCGAGCCGCCCGGCGCATGTAGATGATCTCCTGTGGCGACTTGACCGCACGCTGCCAGTTCACCAGACCGGTCGCGTCCACGAACGTGGCGTCCGGCAACCCGGCGGTGAGGTTCAGGTGAGCGGCGGCGTTGTAGTAGTAGTTGTCCATCTCCACGCCGATGCGCCCCTCGCTCCACCCGAGGTCGGCGAGCACGCGGGCCAGGTGCTGGTGCGGATGAGCGGTCGGCGACTGCACGAGCTCGTCGGGGTAGCCGATGATGGACCCGGGATCCATGTAGACCGTGCGGCGCGCCCCCTTGGCATCCATGGTCCGTCCCCACCACATGGGCTCCTGGTCGATCGTGACCACCACCGCCTGGTGGGTGTAGAAGGACCAGCCGTCGTAGCCGGTCAACCAGGCCATGTTCGAGGGGTCCGTCGCGACCAGGACCTGCATGTCCCGGGCGTCCATCACCTCCCGGACCCGCGCGAGACGATCCTCGTACTCCTCCGTGGTGAACCGCATCACGGACGGTGGCAGCGCCGTCATCGGCGCGCCGGGCGTGTGCATCATCGTGCTCCCCGTCCGACGTCGTCACGCGGACGCCGGCTCGTGACACGGAGCCTCGCATCCGAGAGGCGCCGACGCCAGACCCGGACGCGCAGACGCGTGACGCCGGTCAATGCGCCAGGACGGCCTTGAGGAAGCTCTGGGTCCGTTCGTGCTGGGGATCGGCCAGGATCTCCCGGGGTCTGCCCTCCTCGATGATGCGACCGCTGTCGAACATGACGAGGCGGTCCGCGACCTCACGGGCGAAGCCCATCTCGTGCGTGACCAGCATCATCGTGGTCTTGCCCTCCTCCGCGATGTCGCGCAGGACCTCCAGCACGTCGCCGACCAGCTCCGGGTCCAACGCGGAGGTGACCTCGTCGAACAACATCACCTCGGGCTCCGTGGCCAACGACCGTGCGATGGCCACGCGCTGCTTCTGGCCACCGGAGAGCTGCCCCGGCGTGTGGTTGGCGTGCTCGCGCAGACCGACCTTGTCCAACAGTTCGAGCGCCGTCTGGTTCGCGTCGTCCTTGGACCGACCCTGCGCCTTGATCGGCGCGAGCGCGATGTTCTCCAGCGCGCTCAGGTGCGGGAACAGGTTGAAGTGCTGGAAGACCATCCCGACGTTGGCCCGGACCTGTCGGATGTGCTTCTCGCTCGCCGGCTTGAGCTCGTCCCCCTTGCGCTCGTGGTAGAGGTGACGGCCACCCACCTCGATCGTGCCGGAGTCGGGACGCTCCAGGGTCATGATGACCCGCAGGATCGTGGTCTTGCCCGACCCCGACGGCCCGATGATCACCACCCGCTCGCCGGGGTCGACATCGAGGTGGAGCTGGTCGAGCACGACGTTGTCGCCGAAGGCCTTGTTGACCTCGCGCATGCGTACGGCGGGGACCGCCGCGTCCGCCCCGGTCGTACCGGCGGCGTTGGTCTCAGGTGCGCTCATAGCCGATGCGCCTCTCGAGTCGACGGAGCAGGAAAGCGGACGGCAGGCTCACGGCGAGGAAGCCGAGCCCGATCAGGGTGAACAGCTCCAGCGGCGCGAACGTGCGGCTCGCGGTGGTGCTCGCGAAGAACATCACACCGGTGACGTTGATCGCGAAGCCCAGCGGTGCGTCCTTGTAGGCGGCGATGAGGAAGTTGCCGAGGGCGGGCAGGACGTTGGGGATGGCCTGGGGCAGCACGACCTGCGACCAGGTGGCGACCGGGCCGAGGTTCATAGCGGTCGCCGCTTCCCACTGTCCCTTCGGCACGCTGCCGATCCCGGCGCGGTAGGCCTCGGAGCAGTAGCAGCCGTAGTGGACCCCCAGCGCGATGATCAGCGTGGCCAGCGAGCTCCACACCCGCAACGGCTCCGGGATGGCCGTGATGCGAGGCAGCCCGTAGAAGAGGAAGAACAGCTGGACCAGCAGGGGCGTGGAACGTACGAACTCGATGAAGAAGGCCGTCGGCCACCGCAGGACCCGCAGCCGCGAGCGGCGCAGCAGGGCCAGGACGAGCCCGATCACCACGGCGAGCGCGAAACCACCGATCGTGGCCTGGAAGGTCACCCACAGCGCACGGAGGAAGTCGGGCACGTAGGCGAACATGAACTCGAAGTCGAAACGGACGTCCGGGTCGCGGAAGACGCGGGTCTCGAAACGCTGCGACCCGCCGCCGAAGCGCACGACGACCGCCAGCGCAGCCAGCGCGGCGACCACACCCAGGGCGGACCTCCAGGTGACACGCACGCCACCGAGCCGTAGCCCACCGGGCTGATCCGGTGGCGGCGTGGGGGGCGCGGAGCCGGGGGAGCCGGTGTCGACCGCCATCGCTAGGTCCCTCCCGTCGCGTCGCCGGGAGCGGTGGCGGGTGCGGCCGCGCCACCGCTGACGTCGACCGCGCGGCGGCCGGTGCGCTGTCGGTACCGGGCGTTGACGAGCCGTTCGAAGAGGCGGAACGTGAAGCTGATGATCTGCGCCAGGACGAAGTAGATCACGAGCACGTTGATGAACAGCTCCGGCACCCCGATGGGGACCTCCATCTGGGTCCGGGCCGTGCGCAGGATCTCCGCGGAGAACGCCAGGTCACGCAGCCCCACCAGCGAGACCAGTGCGGTGCCCTTGAGGATCTCGATCGTGAGGTTGCCGAAGGGGGGCAGGATGACCGGCAGAGCCTGCGGCAGGATCACGTGACGGACGCGGTGGAAGCCGCTCAGGTTCAGGGCGGTGGTCGCCTCGTGCTGCCCCTTCGGCACGGAGAGGATGGCCCCACGCACGATCTCCGCCCCGTAGCCCCCCATGTTGGCACCGAGAGCCAACACGGCCATCACGACCCGCGACGGCTGACCGATGTCGAGCAGGATCGGCAGCGCGAAGGCGAACCAGAACAGCAGCACGATCGAGCTGATGCCGCGGAACAGCTCGACGTAGCAGAGGGCGAAGCCTCGGGCGAAACGGTTCTCGCTCAGGCGCATCAGCCCGAAGACGAGCGAGAGCACCACACCGAGCGCGAACGACCACAGCAGCAGCTGCACCGTGATCTGGACGCCGATCCACAGGCTCGCGTACTGCCCGGGGGTCAGCAGCAACCCGTCCATGCGTGTCCCCTCGACCCTCGCGACGCGACGCTAGCCCCGAAGGCGGCACCGCGCGCCGCCGGAACGGCCCACCCGGGCTCGGGAGGTCCGGTCGGACCGCCCGAGCCCCGGGTAGCGTGGCCGCCTACTCCTCGGCGGCCTCCATCTCCTCCACGAGCGAGTCGACCGTGTAGTCGAACGCCCGCGTGATGTCCTCCTCCGGGAAGTCGAAGCCGGAGGTGATCTCCACCACCGTGCTCTCCTCCTTCAGCTCGTCGAGGACGTCGTTGAAGGCGTCACGGAACTCCTGGTCGTCGAAGCCGAACGCTCCGCAGCCCGGGATCTCGTTGCCGTCCTCGTCGGTCGGGAAGAACGACTCGGTGGCTTCGATGGAGTCGTCGGCCTCGGTCTGCTCCGTGACCGTCAGGAAGGTCCCGCCGACCGCGTCGACGCGCCCTGCGGCCAGAGCCTCGTACTGGTCGTTGACGTCGCCGAACAGCTCGACCTGATCCGACGGGATACCCGCCCCCTCCACGTAGTCCTCGTCCACCGCACCGGAGAGCACCGCGATCGTGGCGCCCTCGTCGACGACGGACTGGAAGTCCGACAGCCCCAGCGGGTTGCCCTCCTCCACGGCGAGCCCGTACGTCACGCAGTAGTCGGGGTCGGCGAAGATGACCTGCTCCGCTCGCTCCGGGGTGACGAACATCCCGGCGGCGATGAGGTCGAACTGCCCCGCCTGCAGACCCGGGATCAGAGCGCCGAACTCGACGATCTCCGCGTCCACGTCGTCGATGCCGAGCTCACCGAGGACCTCGTACGCGATCTCCGGTGCCTGACCGGTCACGTTGCCGTCCTCGTCCTCGAAGCCGTATGGCACCTCGTTCGCGATGCCGATGGTCGCGCTGCCGGCCTCCTGCAGCTCGCCCAGCAACCCGTCGGCCGCCTCCGCGTCGTCGGCCTCGTCGTCCTCGGCGGCATCGTCCTCGGCCGCATCGTCCTCGGGTTCGTCCGCGTCGTCGTCCTCGGGCTCGTCCTCCTCCGGCTCCTCGGCGTCGAGGTCGTCGGCCGGGTCGTCGACGTCGGCCTCCATCTCGTCGGCGCCGGCGCAGGCGGTCACGAGCAGCGCCGCGCCGCATACGGCGGCGGCACGCGTGGCCAACCGGGTCCTTATCGGTGTCATCGGTCGCATCCTTCTGTCGTGAGCGTGGTCGGTGGTCCGCGCCACCCGAGCTCCGGGCGCGTCGCGCCCGCGACCGCGTCGAAGCCTCTCCCCCGTTGCGTTGCGGTGCGGTCCCGGTCGGTGGCCGGTGCCCTGGCGCGGTCCTCGACGCCGGTCGGTTCCCCTCGGTCGCCGCCGGCCCGTGAGGCGAGACTAGGAAAGCCACCGGGGAGTGTCCATCCTGTATGCAAGCCGGATACGGAACGCTACGGTCCGCGACCCGGGACCCGTCACGTCCCCGCCGAGCGAGGTGGCCGTTGTCGAGCGCGACCGTGAGACCCAGCACGGCGGACATCTACCGGGCCCTGCGCGAACGCATCACCCTGCTGGAGCTCGCTCCCGGGACCCGGCTGACCGAGGAGGCGCTGGCCGGCCACTACGGCGTGAGCCGGACCCCGATCCGTGAGGTCCTCGACCGGCTCCACCACGAGCGGCTGGTCCAGCAGCGTCCCGGCAGCGGCGCGACGGTCGCGATCATCGACACCAAGGAGATCCGGGACGTCTGGGCCGTTCGCCTGAAGATGTCCGAGCTGATCGGCGATTTCGTCGCGTTGCCGGCTCCCCCGGAGCTCGTCGACGAGCTGCGTTCCCTGCGTGCGGACCTCGTGAGCGTGGGAGCACCGGCTGACCTCGGGCGCGCCTACAACCGGTACCACGAGCTCGTGCTCGAGGTCTTCTCCAGCGAGACCTTGCGGTGGATCCACGACGTGCTGTACCACCAGACCGCTCGGGTGTGGTTGCAGTTCCTCCCGGAGATGGACCTCGGCGCGGAGACCGATGTGATGGCCGAGGAGATCGACCTCACGATCGAGGCCATGCGGGGCCGCTCCGGCGCGGCCCTCGCCGAGGTCCGCGCCACACACATGCACAAGCTCCTGGCACGCTTCAACGACCACGTGGCGCGCCCGATCGCCTGACCGTCCCGCCGGACCCACGCGCGGGTCCTCGGTGACCGACGCGCGCCCCGGCCGGCACGACCCACGACCGCCCCCTCTGCGAGAGGCGCACCCATGACCTCACCCCACCCGATGGGACCCGGCACGCGATCGGTCTGGGGTGGCGAACGTCACCCGATGACGGATCGTGCCACCCAGGTCCCCGTCGTCCACAGCGTCTCGTTCGGCTACGACGACCTCGACGAGTGGCTGCGGGTCGCTCGCGGCGAGCAGGACGGCCACATCTACGGGCGCAACACCAACCCCACCGTGGACGCCTTCGAGCGCAAGGTGGCCGAGCTCGAGGGGGCCGAGGCGGTCACCTCGGCGGCGACCGGCATGGCCGTCATCTCGGCGACGCTGTTCGCGCTGCTGCGACCCCGTATGCGCGTGGTCAGCGTCAAGGACACCTACGGCGGGACCAGTCGCATCTTCACGGAGTTCCTCCCCGCCTACGAGATCGAGGTGGTGCTTTGCGACACCACGGATCACGACGCCATCGAGGCGGAGATCGCCGCCGGCTGCGACCTGCTCTACCTGGAGACGCCGACGAACCCGACCCTGAAGCTGCAGGACCTGGTCCGGCTCAGCACCGCCGGTCACGCCGCCGGTGCCGTGGTGGTGGTCGACAACACGTTCGCGACCCCGATCAACCAGAACCCCCTCGAGCAGGGGGCTGACCTCGTCCTGCACAGCGCCACGAAGTTCCTCGGGGGCCACGCCGACGCGCTCGGCGGGGTCGTGGTCGGGCGCGAGGACCTGATCGAGCGCATCTTCGCCTACCGCGAGATCAACGGTGCGACCCTGCATCCCGAAGCGGCCTACCTGCTGTTGCGTGGCATGAAGACGCTGCATCTGCGGGTGGAGCGTCAGCAGGAGAGCGCGCTGCGGCTGGCGACCTACCTGGCGGAACATCCCAAGGTGAGCGTGGTCAACTACCCGGGGCTGTCCTCGCACCCCCAGCACGAGCTGGCCCGAAAGCAGATGCGCGGCTTCGGCGGCATGTTCAGCTTCGGTCTCCGGGGCGGCCTCGAGGCCGTGGGCCGTTTCCTGCCACAGCTCACGTTCGCGCACGGAGCGGCCAACCTCGGGGCCGTCGAGACGATCGTGGGTCCCCCGGCCACCACGAGCCACGTCGAGCTGACCGCGGAGCAGCGCGAGGCGCTCGGCATCCCCGAGGGCCTGGTCCGCTACTCGACCGGGATCGAGGACGTGGAGGATCTGCTCGCCGACCTCGAGCGCGGCCTCTCGGCGGTGTGAGCGGCGATGAGCGACCTGCTGGTGCTGACCCGCGCCGAGCTCACCGGCCTGGTGGGGTTCGGGGACGAGGAGCGCGCGGCGATCGAGGCCGTGTACCCGGTCGTCAGCCGGCGGGTGGGGTCCATGCCCCCGGTGATGCGCATCGACGTCCCCGAGCACCACGGTGAGATCGACGTCAAGACCGCCTACCTGCCCGGCTTCCAGGGCATCGCGATCAAGGTCTCCGCTGGCTTCTTCGACAACCCCGCCCGCGGACTGCCGAGCCTCGGTG
>SKTG01000414.1 GCA_007118045.1 Nitriliruptoraceae bacterium | reverse complement strand
CTCGAGCCGCCGGCCGGTGACGCACCGCTGGTCGTGGTCACCGACTCCACGGCGACCGGCGTGGACCGATCCCTCGGAGCCATCGTCCTGGAGGGGTTGCGCGGCCAGGACGTCCGGATCGCGGTGACCTCGGCGCACCTGACTCCACGACGGGACGGGCCGGTCGTGGTCGGTCGCGGGCCCCACCTCCCTTTGCTCGCCCGTGCGGACGTCGCGGTCGGCTATGGCGGCGGGGGGTTCGTGTCCAAGGCGACTGCGGCCGGGGTCCCCCTGGTGGTCGTACCGCTCCAGGGCGACCAGCCGGAAGCCGCGGCGCGTCTCCGCGACGTGGGCGTCGGGCGGACCGTCCCACCGCGTCGCGCGAACCCCCGCCGTCTCCGTCGCGCCGTGCTGGCCCACCTCGCCGACGACGGGGCTCGTGCCGCGGCGCGACGGCTCGCCGGGGAGGCGGCACAGCTCGGCCCCGAGCTGGCGGCGCGCTTGGTCGAGGCAACGGCGGACGGGTCGGTGCCCACGGCCGAGGGTCCGGGTCAGCATCTCGTGGCCGGGGGAGCGGGGCCGAGCGGGTGAGCGGGCCGTTAGGCTCCCTCGCATGTTCGCCATCACCGCCACCGAAGCCGTGCCCGACGACCCGCTCGCCGGGCTGACCCTTGGGGAGCACCCTGACCCTCAGCCACCGGACGGCTGGGAGGTGATCGAGGTCCGGGCCGCCGCGCTCAACCACCACGACGTCTGGACCCTGCGCGGGGTCGGGATCGACGCCGAACGGCTCCCGATCGTGCTGGGTTGCGACGCCGCCGGCGTCACCGCCGATGGTCGCGAGGTGGTCGTGCACGCCGTGATCGCCGATCCGGACGGCGTGGACGAGACCCTCTCCGGTCGCTTCTCGATCCTCTCCGAGCAGTACGACGGGACGTTCGCCGAACGGGTGGCCGTGCCGGCGCGCAACCTGGTGCCCAAACCCGAGGGGCTCACGTTCGAGGAGGCAGCGTGCCTGCCGACGGCGTGGCTGACCGCCTACCGCATGCTGTTCACCCGAGCCGAGCTGCGGCCGGGCCAGCGGGTGCTCGTGCAGGGTGCCGGGGGCGGCGTGGCGACGGCGGCCGTCGTGCTCGCCCGGGCCGCCGGACTGCACGTGACCGTCACCAGCCGGGACGAGCACAAGCTCGAGCGGGCGCGCGAGCTCGGCGCCCACGTCGGGGTGGCCAGCGGTGAGCGTCTGCCCGCCCGTGTGGATGCCGTCCTCGAGACCGTGGGCGAGGCGACCTGGGCGCATTCGCTCCGCGCGCTCGAGCCCGGCGGCGCGATCGTGGTCGCCGGTGCGACGTCCGGTTTCGACCCACCGGCCGACCTTGCGCGGATGTACTTCCGGCAGCTGCGGGTGATCGGTTCGACGATGGGCACGCGGGACGAGCTGATCCGCCTGACCCGCATGCTCGAGGCCACCGGCGTCCGTCCCGTGATCGACGACGTGCTGGCCCTCGGCGACGGCCGGGACGCGTTCCAACGGATGCTCGACGGTGAGCTGTTCGGCAAGCTGGTACTGCGTCCGTGACCCGCCGCCGACGGTCCCGCGACGGCGCACGACGACGGGCCGCCCGGAGGCGGCCCGTTCACGTCGAGCTCCGGGGGCCGGGCTCGAACCGGCGACATTTCGATTAACAGTCGAACGCTCTGCCTACTGAGCTACCCCGGAAGGACGCACACCCGAGGGTGTGCATGGGCGCGGGAGTGTACCAACCACGTCCTGCGGGCCTGCACGGCCGGGGCCCGGCACTAGCCTGCCGTGACGACCGAAGGAGGCGCAGATGCGCAAGGACCTCGTGATCATCCCGGACGACGAGCCGGGGCAGCTGGCCCGCCTCGGCGAGTTGCTCGGCGACGCCGGTATCAACATCGAAGCCATCAGCGCGTTCACCGGCAAGGGCAAGGGTGTGGTCCACGTGCTCGTGGACAAGGCGGACGAGGCCATCGAGGTACTCGGCCGCGCGGGCATCGAGGTCGCCGCCGCCCGTGGGGTCGCGGTCGCGCCGCTGCCTGACGAGCCCGGTGCCCTCGGCGCCGCCTGCCGCAAGCTGGCGGACGCACGGATCAACATCGAGCAGGCCTACATCGCGTCGGGGAGCAAGCTGGTCGTGGTCTCCGACGAGGTCGACCGGGCCAAGGAGCTGCTCGGGATCACCGACTGACGTAGGTGCGACCCCGCGGGGCGATGCTCAGCGGGGCAGGTCCACCTGCTTGAACTCGTGGAGCTCGAGCGGTGTCCGCACCAGGTCCAGGACCTGCGCGACGCGCTCGGTCGCGCGGTCGCCGTCGCCCTCCGGGCGGTCGAGGACCCGCACGAACACGGCGCGCTCCTCCGTGATGAACGTCGGGACACCCCACACCTGGTGCTCCTCGACGGCGTTCTCGTGCTCGCGTCGCAGCGCCGCCAGGGCGGAACCGTCGTCGATGCGCGCGAACACCGCGTCGGCGTCCACGTCGGCGTGCTCGAGCACCTTGGCGACGACGTCGCGGTCCCGCAGATCCTCCCCCCGGTCGTGCCTGGCCGCGAACAGCTGCTCGTGGACGTCCAGGAACCGCTCGGGGTGCTCGTCGCGGACCACGAGTCCCGCCTGCAGTGCCAGGAGGCCGGAGGCGCGATGGGGCTCGTCGCGGTCCCACACCGACGGCTGGCCGTCCTCGACGTGACCCTGGGCCAACGAGTACGGGGTCCACGTGACCGCGAGGTCGGCGCCGGCGCGCAGCGCTTCGATGGCGTGTTCGTTGGCGTTGCGCGCGAACGGGCAGAGGTAGTCGAAGGTCAGGGCGAATCGGCGGGTCAAGGTCGGCCTCCGGGAGCGGGGGTCGGGGAGCAGAGAAGCGGGAGCGGGTCCCCGGGCACGTCCAGGAACGCGG
>SKTG01000447.1 GCA_007118045.1 Nitriliruptoraceae bacterium | reverse complement strand
GCCGAGGTCCTTGAGTCGGAGCTTGAAGTTCGCCATCGCGAGGCGGTGCGCCATCGGCGCGTAAATGTCGAGGGTCTCCTGCGCGATCCGCTTCTGCTTGTCGCGCGGCATGAAACGGATCGTCTCCATGTTGTGGAGCCGATCGGCCAGCTTGATCACCAGGACCCGGATGTCCTTGGCCATGGCGATGACCATCTTGCGCAGCGTCTCCGCCTGCTGCTGCTGCTTGGACTCCACCTGGATGCGGTCCAGCTTCGTGACCCCGTCGACGAGGTGCACGACCTCCTCCCCGAAGCCCTCCCGGACCTCGTCGAGGGTCGCCGGGGTGTCCTCGACCGTGTCGTGGAGCAGGGCCGCGATCAGGGTCGGGGTACCGAGCCCCAGCGTGGCGAGCTCCGTGGCCACCGCGATGGGATGGGTGATGTAGGCCTCACCGCTCTTCCGCTGCTGGCCCTCGTGCATCATCTTGGCGTAGTGGTACGCGCGGACGACCTCGCGCAGGTCCGCCTTCGAGGCGGCACGGATCGCGGCCGCGAGCCCCTCGAGCTCCTCCGGCACGCTGTCGCGCTGCACCAGCGGGAGCCGGGCGAGCACCCCCTTGACCCCCGAGGGGCGTGGCGGCGGGAGCGCGGAGCGCTGCTCTCGCGCCTGCTCGGTGCCGGTCGTCTCCGGAGCCAGGATCGTCTCGAACGCACGGGGGGAGGTGGCGTGACCACCACGATCCAGCGTACCCACGCGCCCGGCCGATCCGGGTGGGGTCGACGCGGTGACCACGCAGCGTGGTCAGGTCCACGCTGAGGACGGCCGGACCGCACACCCGGGTCCGGGGTGCGACCGGAACGCGGGACGGGAAGGTCCGAGCGCGTCGGCCGGCAGCCGGATCAGTAGGACAACAGCGACAGGTGGTCGTGGCCGGTCAGCCGTGCCGCGCCACCCAGGAAGCCGAGCTCCAGCAGGAAGCCGAGCCCGGTGACCCGCCCGCCGAGACCGGTCACCAGCTCGATCGCGGCCGCCGCCGTCCCACCGGTGGCGAGCACGTCGTCGATGATCACCACCCGGTCGTCGCGAGCGATCGCGTCGCTCTGGACCTCCAGGGTCTCGAGCCCGTACTCCAGCTCGTAGGACACCGAGCTGGTCCGGCCCGGCAGCTTGCCGGCCTTGCGCGCCGGGACGAAGCCGGCGCCGAGCCGGTCGGCGACCGGCGCGGCGAGGATGAACCCCCGCGCTTCGATGCCGATGACCCGGTCGACGGTCCCCCGCCCGACCGCCATCACCAGCACGTCGATGACGGTGGAGAACGCCTGCGGGTCCGCGAGCAGGGGGGCGACGTCCTTGAAGACCACGCCGGGGCTGGGGAAGTCCGGCACGTCACGCACCAGCGCGGCGAGCTTGGCCTGGTCGTAGGGCAGCTCCATGGCGAGCTCCTGAGGGGCGGGTGGCGACGGGCGCCGGTCGATGGGAGGTGGCCGCAGCCGGTCAGCGCCGGCGCTTCTTGCGCTTGCCCTGGCCGCGCACGTACTCGGTCGTGATCGGCCTGCGTGCCTCCGGCGAGCCGGCCGCCGGAGCCTCGACGGCTCGTTCGTCCGCGTCCGCGGACGCGGCCGTCTCTTCCGGCTCGGCCGCGTCGTCCGGCTCGGCAGCGCGGGCCGCCTTCGCCATGCGCTTCTGTTCGTCGTCGTCGCGTGTCTTGAGCCAGGCGAACACGGGTCCGGCGACGAACAGCGACGAGTAGATGCCGACGGCCATGCCGACGAACAGGGCGAGCGCGAGGTCCTGCAGGGTGGTCGCCCCGAGCAGCTGGGCACCGAGCAGCAGCAGGGCACCCACCGGCAGCAGCGAGGTGATCGAGGTGTTCAGCGAGCGGTACACGACCTGGTTCATGGAGGCGTTGACGAGCTCACCGTAGGTCCGAAGGCCCGGGTCCCCGAGGTTGATGCTGTTCTCCTTGACGCGGTCGAACACCACGACCGTGTCGTAGAGGGAGTAGCCGAGGATCGTCAGCAGTGCGATCACCGTGGCCGGCGAGACGTTGAACCCGACCAGGGCGTAGATCCCGATCGTGATCAGGACGTCGTGGACCAGCGCGATGAGCGCGCCGATGGCCATCCGGAACTCGAGCCGGAACGAGATGTAGATGGCCACCACGACCAGGAAGACCAGCAGGGCCTCGAGCGCCTGCCGCGTGATGCGCTCGCCCCAGACGGGGCCGACGAACTCGAACCCGACCTCGCTGGCCTGGGAGGTCTCCTCCAGCGCGGCGCGGACGGCCTGCTCGGTCTCGCTCGCGGGCTCGAGCGATTCCGTGCGGACCTGCGCCCCGGTGGTCTCCTCCCCCTCGGTCTGCAGCTGCGCGACCACGTCGGTGGCCCCGGCGTCCTCCGCAGCCTGTCGCAGCTCGTCGGACTCCACGTCCTCGCGGACGTCGACCAGTTGGTAGGCGTTGCCGCCGACGAAGTCGATGGACAGGTCCAGGCCGCGGATGCCGAGGGCCAGCACGCTGACGAGGAGCAGACCACCGGAGATCATCATCCAGCGTCGGCTCTGCCCGACGAAGTCGATCGTTGGCGTCCTCATGCGCGCGCTCCCGCGGTGACGGTGGCGGTCGGATCGGCGGCGCCGACGTTGCGACGGGTGATGATGCCCTTGTCGGCCATCAGGAACACGACCGGTCGCGCGAAGAAGTACATGATGATCAGGTCGAGGACCGAGGAGATCCCGAGCATCAGCGCGAACCCGCGTACCGGGCCGACGGCCAGGAAGTACAGGATCGTCGCCGCCGCGATCGTGACCGTGTTCCCGGTCAGGTTGGTGCGCCAGGCCGAGTGGTGGGCGCGGACCACCGCCGTACGGACCGTCTTGCCCAGGTTGACCTCGTCACGGATGCGTTCGGCGAAGATGATCGCGG
>SKTG01000345.1 GCA_007118045.1 Nitriliruptoraceae bacterium | reverse complement strand
GGCCGTTCCGAGGACCACGGTCACGAGTACGACGGTCACGAGTACGACGGTTTCGAGTACGGCGGTCACGAGTACGACGGGCACGAGGACGCCGACGGTCCGCCGCCGGTCCCACGACACGCACGACCGCGCCGCCGGCGACACCGATGGCCGCTCGTCCTGCTGGTGATCGCCCTCCTCGTCGGGGGCTCGGCCGTCGGGGGCTTCCTGCTCTGGGACCGCGTCATCGCGCCCGTGACCGCCGTGCCACCCGTCACGGGTGCGTCGGCGGAGTCGGCTCGTACGGAGCTGCTCTCGGCGGGCTTCGAGGTGGACGTGCACGGGGAACGGCCACACGACGTGGAGACCCCGGCCGATCACGTGCTGGAGCAGTCCCCGAACGGCGAGGCGCGTCAGGGCACCACCGTCACGCTGGTCCTGTCGGCCGGCCCCCGCCAGGTCACGGTCCCGGCCGTGGTCGGCGACGGGCGCGAGCAGGCGGAGGAAACGCTCACCGATGCCGGCCTGGTCCCGGAGGTCACCGAGACGCACGACGAGGAGGTGCCCGTCGGCGACGTCGTCGCCGTCGAGCCTGACGTCGACACCGAGGTCGACGAGGCCAGCAGCGTGGAGTTGGTGGTCAGCCTCGGACCGGAGCCCATCGCGGTCCCGGAGCTCACGGGCCTCACCGCGGACCAGGCGCGTGAGGTCGTCGACGACGTCGATCTGGACCTCGAGATAACCGAACGCCGCTACGACGACACGGAGGCCGGCACCGTCCTCACGCAGGATCCACCGCCTGGCGCGTCGTTGACGAGCGACGAGTCCGTACGGGTGACGGTCAGCGACGGGCCGGAGCCCGTCGAGGTCCCGAACCTGCGCGAGGAGGACCTCGAGGACGCCGTGGCCGCGCTCGAGGCCGCCGGCCTGACCCCGGAGGTCGAGTTGAGCGGCGGCTTCGGAGCGCTGTTCAACTCGGGACAGGTCTACGACCAGGACCCCGGACCCGGAGCCACGGTCCTCCCAGGCGACACGGTGACGCTGTTCGCCTACGAGTAGGCCCCGTTGCGGACCATCGACACAGGTGGTGCCGCTCCTCCCGATGCTGACCGCGTGCGGGTGCGGTCCCCCATCGTGTCGGACGGCCACGTCGGTGCCGTCCGTGCGACGTTCACCGGCGGAGGTGTCCGCGCAGGGCCTCCGCCGCGCGGTCCACGTCGTCCTCCGTCGTGGAGAGATGGAAGGACAGGCGCAGACGACCGGCCCGGTTCGACGCGGCGATACCGGCTCGCGAGAGCAGCTCGGGCACCTGTTCGTCCGCCTCGAAGGCGACGATCGCCGAACCGTGGCGGGGCAGCGACATCGCGTCGAGGAACCGGTCCGACAGACCGACCGCGTGGGCGTGGAGCGCGGGTGCACCGACCTCGAGCAACAGGCTCAGGGAGGCCGCCTGCCCCGCCCAGGGGTGCCAGGCCGGTGAGACGTCGAAGCGGCGGGCATCCGACGCCAGCCGCAGGGGCGAGCCGTAGATGCTCGACCACCGGTCGTCGCCCGCGTACCAGCCGGCTGCGACCGGCACCAGGTCCTCGACGTGTTCGGGCGACACGGTGAAGAAGGCCGTCCCCCGCGGGGCGAGCAGCCACTTGTAGCCACTCCCCGTCGTGTAGGTGAAGCGCGACGCGTCGATCGGCAGCCAGCCGGCGGCCTGCGTCGTGTCGAGCAGGATCCGCGTCCCCGTGTCCGCGCACGCGCGGACCAGCGCGTCGAGGTCCGCGACGCGACCATCGGCCGACTGCACCGCCGAGACGGCGACGAGCGTCGTCGAGCGGGTCACGTCCTCGGCCAGCCGTTCGAGCGGTGCCTCGCGCACCGTGACGCCCCGGGCCGCTTGGGCGTGGAACGGGAACAGGACGCTCGTGAAGTCCCCGGTCGCCGTGAGCACCTCGCTGCCCGGCGGCAACGACGCCGCGACCAGCCCGACGTAGGAGGAGACCTGGGCACCCACGGACACATGAGAGGGTTCGAGCCCGACCAACGTGGCGTAGGAGCTCCGAGCGCTCTCGACCTCGTCGTCGTAGGCCCGGGCGTCGTCGACGCCCCGCCGCCACCGATCCATGGCGGCCTCGACGGCGGCGAGCGTGCGGCGAGGAGGCAGGCCCATCGTCGCCGTATCGAGGTACACGCCATCGGGGGAGAACTCGCGCCGAGCGATCTCTGTCAGCCGCGGGGACTCCGGCCCCGGGTGCGGTGAGTGGACGCTCACGAGCGGCCCGTCCCGAGCGTCACCGCTCCGGTGGCGGGTCGCTCCTCGGCGCGTTCCCGGGCGAGGTCGACGTCGGCGCCCTCGGCCGGCATGCCGCGCACGCTCAGCTGCGACAACGCGGGAGCGTCGCGGGACTCACCTCCGATCGTCTCGACGACCTCGAGACGCAGGGCGGTGGTGAGCACGGGTTCGGACAGCTCGATCAGCTGCGGCTGGAGCCCGTGGTCCAGCAAGGTCGCTGCAACGACCCCGCCGCCGTCGACACCGATCTCGAGGCGTTGCACCCGACCAGCGTCCGCGTAGGCATCCGCGTCGAGGTGGTCGCCGTTGGCGATCACCAACCCCGAGACCCACGCGGGTGACCCGAGGCCGACGTCGATCTTCTCCGAGGTGAGCGCCGGGAGCTGCTCGGTGTCGCCGTGCCAGGCGGTCGCGTCGTCACCGTCGACCAGCGACTCCGGCCCGAACCGCCGGTCGCCCTCGGGACCGCGGCTGGTCAACGTCGCCACGTCCACCAGGTCGAGCGTGCGCGGCTCCAGCTCGTACCGGTCGGCGGGGAAGGCGACCGGCTCCAGCGGCCCCTCCGGCTCGGCGAACGGCCCGACCTGCGCCACGACGAGGACCGCGAGCGCAGCGGCCACCACGGCGAGCACGGCCACGAGGGTCACCAACCAG
>SKTG01000436.1 GCA_007118045.1 Nitriliruptoraceae bacterium | reverse complement strand
CCTCGTCCAGGGAGCCCATGTGATGATGTTGCGACTCGCGATGTTATCCCTTTCTCGCCATCGCGGTCGTACCGCGCTATCGGTGGTGGCGGTAGCGGTCTCGGTAACTGCGGCGATCCTCGTTTCCTCGCTCGTGGATGGTATCGAGGGTGGCTTTCTCGACCAGCTCATCGGCACTTCAGGCCACGTCCGCGTCGAAGCCGTCGACGAAGAAGCGGAAGAACTCGGAACGTTCTCCGTCGAAACGGTGATATCCGACTACCGTTCTCTCCGTAACCGGGTATCCGAGCATGTTGACGAGGGCGGAATTGCGACGATCCTCGAGGCGGAAGCGTTGCTGCTTGCGGACGCCGGTCGCCGCAACTTCCCGGTACTCGCGGTAGGGGTAGGCCTTGGGAAAGATGGAAATCCGCGCGGGCTCTATCGCGATGTCCGGGAAAGCCTCGAAGAATCGGGCCGATTTCCTCCCGGAGAGGGGGAAGTACTCGTATCGCGGCGGGTGGTGGAGCTGCTCGAGCTCGATCGCGGCGATTCGGTCGTGCTGCTCGCCGAGGATGTAACCGGAAGCCCGTACCATCTGGAACTCGAGATCGCCGATCTCTACCACACCGACGACCCCGATTTTGACCGGACTACCGTCTTCGTCGCGCATTCTACCGTCGAAGAGCTCATCTATCAGATCGGGGCGACGCGGCGAATGCCCATCTTCCTCGACAACCGCGGTGCAGCCGAATCGGTCGCTGCGACGCTCGGCGATCTCGTCCCCGAGAATGTCCGTGTGCGAACGTGGCGGGAGATCCACGAGTCTTTCCTGGTCACGCTCGAACTGTTCGACGTGTTCGAGCTGATGATTCTTGTGTTGATGATGGTGGTGGCCGGTGGCACGATCGCCAACACGATCCTCATGGGTGTCTTCGATCGCGCGCAGGAGTTCGGCACGATGCGAGCCATCGGAATGAAACGCAGAAGCGCGTTCCGGCTCGTGATTGCGGAGGGGCTCGCTATCTCGCTTGTGGGTATTGCACTCGCCACTTCGCTCACGGTGCCGGCGCTGGCCGCGGTGCCCGAGGGGGGGATCTACATTGGAGAGGTCGGTGTCGCTTTCGGCATCGGCGAGCGTCTTACACCAATCCTGACCGCCTGCAGCTATCTTACCGCGGTTGTGACCGGATTGGCCGTGGCGCTCATCGGTGCGGCCTATGCCGGTTTTCTGCTGCGACGCGCCCCGATTACGACTTTGCTTCGGGAGGATTGATGGACCTTCTGTTACTTGCTGCGAGAAACGTATTGCGTCAGCCGCGCCGGAGCGTGCTGAACGGCGTCATTCTGGTAGTAGCAACGGCGGTGATGGTGATCGGCCTCGCGTGGGTTGCCGGCTACGGGCGCTACATCTACGGCTCGGTGCGCGATTTCGAGACCGGGGATGCGCAATTGCTGCGGGCCGGATACCAGGCGGAGGCTGCCCGCTTGCCCGTCGATCTGCTCATGCCGCGCTCTGCCGAGCTTCGGGAGGCCGCGCTGGCCGAACCGGAAGTGGGTGCGGCATCCGAGCGACTCTCGGTTGCCGCGCGCGTTACCTCCGGACGGCGCGGACACCGGGTCGAAGGAATTGGAGTGCGATTTCGCGACGAGCGGCAGGTCACCACGATTGCCGATTACATCGTCGCCGGCTCGTACCCGGACGACGGCCTTGCAGATGAAGCTCCGGCAGCGCTCCTCGGCCGGCCGGTAGCGGAGTATCTCGGTGTAGAGCCCGGCGATACGGTCTACGTGCGAGCCGCCGATGCAGACGGTGTCGAAGATCTCGTCGACTTCCGGGTGGGCGGAGTGTTCGAACTCGGGTACGCTCACATCGACCGAAACCGCATCTTCCTCGAGCTCGATACCGTACGCACACTCGTGCGATCCGGAGACAGCGCCTCCCGCATCGTCCTGCGTGCGGCCGAGGGCCGTGCTCCGGCGGAGGCGCGTGAGGCAGCCGAACGGCTGGCGGTCGGTGAGAACTCCTCCGGTACGGGTGACGCCGATACCGCCGCCGACCTTGAGCTCGAGGCGCTCGGCTGGCGAGAGCTCGCGAGTACCGTCGTCGCCGCGGTCGAGGCCGACACCGCTATGTTTTATCTCATGCTCGCCGTCATTTTCGCGCTCGGGCTCTTCGGGATGGTGAACTCGGTGAGCGTCTCGGTTCGGGAGCGAACCCGCGAGATCGCCACCCTTCGCGCCGTGGGAATGCGCAGGCGAACCGTCGTCAGGCTCTTCGCCGCCGAAGCGGCGGTGCTCGCGACGGTCTCGGTCATCGTCGCCTTCGTTCTTGCCTCGCCCCTCCTCTGGTACTGGGGGACGACCGGCATCGACATCGCGGCTTACGTGCCGCCGGAGCTACCGATTCCATTCGGCGAGCGGTTTCGTACCGTGTTGCGGTGGGGGCATCTGGTCGGGGCGGCGGCTGTCACGATCTGCGTGTCGGTCGCCGCGGCAGTCTGGCCCGCCCGCGGCGTGGCTCGACGCTCGGTAGCCGAAGCGCTACGGTCGAAGTAGTGGAGCCCGGATAGCGAATCGGTGGCCCGGGCGTCGGCCCGTTTGGTCCGCCCGGAGGAGGTCGTGTAGCGCAGCGGCGATCGCCGGTTCTGGTGTGCTTCCCCGGAACTACCACAGGAGTTGCCCGGGCAGCACCTGTGTTACTGGCCGGAGACCGAGTCCACCGACCCGAAGAGCTCGATGAGCTTGCTGCGGTCGGAGTCGGGCAAGGGTGGACGTTCGATCGAAGCGACATTGTCGCGCAGGTGCTCGGGGCTGCTCGTGCCGCAGAGGACCACGTCGATTCCCGGTTCATCGCGACAGAACCGGTAGGCTGCGTCGGGAAGGCTCACCGCGGCATGCGGGTCGTCGGGGCGCAGGAGAAAACCGAGCGGATCAT